>JAUILM010000612.1 GCA_030432855.1 Bacteroidia bacterium | reverse complement strand
ATCCCTGCCCGATATGGCACAAGTTGCTCCAGTCTATTCAGGAATTGTCAAGGCAAATATACATACCAGCAAGCCTGAAGTCTTGTTGGTTGGAAATGATTATGGAATGGAGCTGGTCACAGGAAGGTGTGATGCCTTCAATGGCCTGTTACTGGAATACAATAGTGAAGAACAATGGTCGCAACTCTTACCATCACAGTCAGGCTTTTATGTACCTGGTGATGCTAAGGGAACAGCAGTGGTCGAAACATCGCAGGGCCCCGTGTACTTTGTTACTCAAAATCAATCTCACAGCCTGGCCTTTACGGATAAAGAATCTTCACCGTCTATCATGATTCAACCACAACAAAGTGATGTTGGAATCGAATATCAAGTAGATGGAAAATCCTATAGACAGGAGTTGTATTATGGTAGTGGTTTTTTATCACAGTCTAGCAGGAAGATCAGGCTACCGGCAGGAGCACGTAGTATTGAGTTAATCGCTGCAAATGGTACTCGGCGAGCTGTTGCACCACCGTCATCTAAAAATCAGAATATCTAAGGGATTCAAACCTGGAGACTGTACTAAAGGAATATAAGGAGTCCACTGGTACTGCAAAAATTACTAGGCATTCTTTTTGCAGTAAGGCATAGCATAGTTTCCCTGTCTACAATGTAAATCACACTTTCTGTATTACATATACTGAAATTTTTAGAGCAAACAGTAAACCTGACTCTGCATTGCAGTGTTCAGGAACTATGGTGATTTGGGAGTTAATACACTCAGCACCAAGTTAGGAGGGTCGATATGGAGCGTCGGCCCTCATTTTTTTTCCAGTCAGTAATTTTTCGGGACATAGGATTGTAAAAAAAAGTCAGGCATCAAACAGATGATACCTGACTCTCGGAATTGAGTATTTTACGGACTATGTGTTGATCTAATACACCCGGAAGACGGCTTAGTAAAGGAAAAGCCACAGAATTCAGAATGAAAAAAATCAAGATGCGTGTGTTGAACTACCATCTTATTCAGAAAAGGACTGGCTTTGAATGAGGGCTATCCAAAAAAAGTATTTTTTTTTCAGACCACGCTTAAGTATTTCACATTGCTTTTCAGTGTGTTATGTATAGTCGGTAAAGAACAATATGAATTTTCACATGAAAACTTAGAAAAATACGTCCTGTTTTGGCAGACTTTTTGACTAAGTAGGGGTGTGAGTGATGATGGCGAAACGTAACACAGAATCCATCTAATCTTCCGGGAACTATCGTAAAAGATAGCTTCCACCCCCGACCAAGAAATGTTTTATTGAAATACTTGATGGTCCTTCGGGATCTTTGAAACCATTTTTGCTACACCCAATGTAACCAAAGAGTAACGGGTTTCATTTCATAGCACGAGGTTGTTATTCTTCGGAGAGCAACCTCTGTTTTTTGACTTCAGTGCTACTCATTAGGGTAGATTAAGATATAGCGGAATTTCTGCATAAAGAGTAACGGGTTTCATTTCATAGCACGAGGTTGTTATTCTTCGGAGAGCAACCTCTGTTTTTTCTCTTTCAGAAATTTTCGTCAAAGAATAACGGGTTTCATTTCATAGCAGAGGTTGTTACTTACAGGTACAACCTCTTTTTTCTTCCAGCAGAATACAAGGCAACGGATTTTATTTTTATAGCTTGAGGTTGATCGATTTTTTTCGCGTCAACCTCTTTTTATATCAGTTTTACCAACAAGCTGATCTTTTTCCATATCGCTTCACACCGTTCTTTCTTACTGGTATTTAATAATCCTTTGAGTATATTGAGTGAGTGATTCTTTTCCAGAATCTTCCATCATTTACATCAAAGCATTGAGTATTGAGACAGTTCACCGCGCTACTTTTTCTTTTGTTAGTCGTTGCATGTACTTCGAAACTTAGTAGACTTCAGGAAGCGAAGCTTCCCAATACGTTCACCAACGTACTGATCGATAGTCAAAATATCGTGGGTATGTTTAATCCAAGCGAACCTTCCATCTTTATCAGTCCGGACAATGACAATATTATGGTTGCTGCGGCTATTTTAAATCGAACTTATGCATCAAGTGATGGTGGCCGCACCTGGTCAACTCGCTTTGTGGAATCTCCCTTTGGGGTATTTGGCGATCCTGTGATTACTGCGGACAAAAGTGGACGGTTTTTCTTTGCACATCTCTCAGATCCTGATGGGACGGGTAGGCAAAGTGAGAGATGGCTTGATAGAATAGTAGTGCAGCGATCTGACGATGGAGGTGTAAGTTGGAGTGATGGTTCCTACGCAGGACTTAATCATCCGGCGGATCAGGATAAGCACTGGTTGGTAGCAGATCCACAATCCGAAAACCTATATCTGACCTGGACAGAATTCGATGTTTATGGGAGCACAGACCCTGACGACAAGAGTAGAATTCTCTTCTCAAAATCTGTGGACCATGGTTTGTCCTGGAGTGATCCTCTAAGGTTAAGTGAATTGGAAGGAAATTGTCTGGATGATGACCAGACAACGGAAGGTGCAGTGCCAACGGTTGGACCCAAGGGAGAGATTTATGTTTCATGGTCCTACAATGACAAGATATATTTTGATCGATCTTTGGATGCCGGTAATAGTTGGCTTGAGAATGATATCGAAGTTGCAGACCACCCTGGTGGATGGTCAGTGAATATACCTGGTTTGAGTCGGGCTAATACAATGCCTATAACTGCTTGTGACATCAGTAATTCATCATACAAGGGAAACATCTACATCAACTATTGTGATCAGATGGATGCCGATGATACAGATGTTTGGCTCATACGATCCCGCGACGGAGGAGATAGTTGGGATGAGCCGGTCCGGGTGAATGATGATGGTCCCGGAAGTCATCAATTCTTTACCTGGATGTGTGTGGATCCATCGTCAGGAGGCATCTTCATTGTTTTTTACGACCGACGTCATCACAGTGATTTGAACACTGATGTGTATCTGGCATACTCTTTTGACGGTGGTGAAAGCTTCACCAATGTGAAAATTAGTGAAGAACCTTTTAAGCCCAATCCAGCTGTCTTCATGGGAGACTACAACAATATCAGCGCGATGAATGGCAAAGTGCGTCCTATCTGGACTCGAATGGACGAGAATAAGACCAGTATCTGGACTGCAATCATCGACCTTTGATCTCCTTCACTGACATAGAAGCCGCTGCAGAGCGTATCAGTAATCACTTATATCAAACCCCATTTGAGTTCGATCCGGTGCTGAGCGAAGAGTGGGGTTGCTCGGTCTACTTGAAGTTGGAGTTACAGCAATTCAGTGGGTCATTTAAGGCCAGGGGTGCATTTAACAGGATACTTTGCGTGCCACCGGGGCAAAGAGAACAAACTTTTTTTGTTGCAGCATCTACTGGCAACCATGCAGCCGCATTTTGTACCGCTCTACAAAGATTGAGTTTGAGGGGTAAGGTATTTCTTCCAAAGCATGTGTCACCCTCCAAGTTGGCTTTTATTCGCTCCATGAAGGTTCCATTTGAACTCTATGGTGAGAACAGTTTACAGACTGAACTACATGCCAGAAAGGTCTCGGAAGACTCCGGCTGTACTTTGGTGCATCCATATAATGATCCGCTCATTATTTCAGGGCAGGGTACGGTAGGTTTGGAAATGATGGCGCAACAGAATGAGATTGATCTGGTCGTACTTCCCGTGGGAGGTGGCGGACTCATTGCAGGTGTTGGTCTAGCTTATAAAACTCAAAAGCCTCAGGTACACATAGTGGGCTGTCAACCGCAACAAAGTCCGGAGATGGTTTTTTCAATTCGCAAAGGATCGATCATAACGGATGAAATCTCCAAGCCCACATTGTCAGATGGCACAGCGGGAGGCCTGGAGTCAAATTCGATGACCTTTGAGATGTGCCAGAACTACGTGGATGAATGGCATCTCATTGAAGAAGATGCAATTGCCTATGAAATTTTGGCTATGCTCAAAAATCGACAGATGCTCATAGAAGGTGCCGCAGCGCTTCCATTAGCTTATTGCCGAGCCCATCGTCATCAACTGAAGGGAAAGAAAATAGGTCTTGTACTTACAGGAAAGCGCATTGCCTGGCCAATGCTGCAATGTATCATTAATGATTAACGCCCAGGATATCTTCCAGTCTCTCAGGCCGGTGTGCGTTGACCCACTCCATATAGTCACCAGGATAGCTCACCTTATCGTGAAAGT
>JAUILM010000611.1 GCA_030432855.1 Bacteroidia bacterium | reverse complement strand
GGCTGCAGTAGCATATGATAAGAGGTTCTTACAGGACCTATTATTTACAAACGGCCTCAAAATAACCAGGATGATCGATGGAAAATGGAGAGACAGAACTATAAATGGCCGTAAGTACAAAATGTTTAATCAGGATGTAGTTATTGCAACCAAGCAATAATAGACTTCTGGCAGACAATATCTTCTAGCAATATCCACCCGCTGTCAATACATCACGAGCCGCTTGAAGTCCCTGCCACTTGAAGTCTCCAGACTTCAAGTACATATCCATCACTGCACAACCAAATTCCGAAAATCACCTAAGGCACCCACTTCACCCCTCTATCATACTGCTCTAAATTGCCATCATCCATAATGACTTTCAAAATTTCCAACGCATTATAAACATCCTGAAAACTTGAATATAAGGCCGAAGGTGCCATGCGTATAACGTCGGGCGGCCTGTGATCCACTACGACGCCTCGAGCATTTAATGCCAGTGAAATTAGACGTGCAGCAGGATGCTGCAAACTCACGTGACCTCCCCTTCGTGCCGAATCGGCAGGTGTCACAATTTTTAAATCTTTGTGAGCAGGAAGGAGCATATTTTGCACACATTCCATTAAAAAATCTGTCAGTAAAAGGGATTTTTTTCTAATTACCTCAATACCCACTTCATTTAATAGATCCAGCGATCCATCCAGAGCAGCCAAACTGAGTATATTCGGTGTTGAGGTCTGCCATCCAGCGGCACCTGGCTCATGATCAAAGGATGGATGCATGGCAAATTGCTGCCGTTTTTTATAACCGAACCACCCCTGCAATCCAGGCTCCTGATCCTGATGCTTTTCATGCACAAATAAAAAGCCTGTGCTTCCAGGTCCACCATTCAAGTATTTATAACCGCACCAGGTAGCAAAATCGATATTATTTTCATGAAGTGTATGTGGTACTACTCCTGCACTGTGCGAACAATCCAGCCCCACCAATACACCCTGGCTCTGTGCCTCTCGTGCAATGTCAGCTATATCCAACAACTGTCCACTTTGATACAGTACGGGAGATATCCAGACAATAACGACATCATCAGCTAAATGATCAATAAAATCAGATTCAGCAAGATGTTTCTCATTTTTACTTTGCACCAGCACGAGATCTTTTTCCGGATCACCACCTTTGAGCTTTATTATACTTTTAATGGCATACAGATCTGATGGGAAACTTAAAATGTCAGCGACAATTTTTCTTCGTCGTTCATCTGGTCGATAAAATGCAGAAAAAAGTGTGTGAATATTTTGCGTGGTACCTCCTGTAGCGATAACCTCTCCAGATTTAGCTCCGACCAGTTTAGCCATTTTTGTACCAACTTTCTCTGCCAACCAAAACCACGGGGACCGGGCAGACAACCACCCATCAATGCCGAGATCTTTCCACTCTTGTATCGATTCCAGTATTCGCGCTTCAGCCTGCTTATTCAACAATCCCAAAGAGTTTCCCTCCAGATAAATCTTGTGGGCCTGCAAGTAGAAATTATCTCGAAGATGTGACAGTGGATCTTCACGATCCATTTTGAGGGCGTGATCTCGATAGCGACGCATCTAATCTATCTTTTGAAGATGAACACCCACAGCAGCTGCATCCGTCCTAAAGTTGGGTGGTGATATATGGATATTGTAGTAGCCCTGAGCAAGCTCGTTGAAATAGGCAAGTTCTACCAGGGACCGTTTTTCCTGATCGTCCGCCAGGTGCCCGCTTGATGGCAGGCCAAACCAGGCCCTGTGCGCCAAAAGTTTGCCCTCATCTGACTCCTGATCGATCGAAGGTAAATCTAGTACAAGTCCAGACACATGCTGACCCTGACTCATGAAATCGTGTAGATATTGTGCAGCCTCCTGATTTAGTGCCATAAAACCCCGGCCAGAGAAGTCAAAGGTTTCCGGCAGTTCCGAAGACTTCGTTTTAATGGCAATGAAATTAATCTGCTGGTGAAGCGTGTCAAGATGAGGTTTGACATGTTCCACTTCAATTTTTACATTGTACGATGTATCTAAATGAGTTAAATCGATCAGAAACACTTTACCAATTAATGCAGAGTTTTCTAAATCCGCTACCGTAGGTGGTGAACACTCCGGTGAAAGAACATGTGCACTGGTTTCAATATGCGTCACATTATGTGGGCAGAAAGTAAGATAACTTACATTGCAGGATCCACCCCGATCCACATCACCTATGAATTGGCCTGGAAACTCTACCGTTTCGGAGGAGGGCCTGTCCAGATAAAAAGCTCCCGAACTGCTACTGTTGGGGTCGATAGTACGGCTCACATTGACCCAGGTATTCTGAGCTCTAACCTCCCAGAGTGACCCAAATACCAGCAGGCAAACAAAATAGATGAGATGTATATTAGGCATCCACAAATTTACATAGAAAAGTAAGATCCGTGATAAGTCCGAAAAAACATTAATTTAAGCTAACAGAGAGAGCTGGTATTCCCCTACTTACATTCAAAATATTAAAAATAATCGTGAGCTTAAGTCTTTACCCATCATATTTGATCATATTATTAGCTGTTGCACTTCTCTTGTCATGCAAATCGAAATCTGAGAACAAATCGATTTCGTCGGACATTGACGTCATAATCACTGAAGATGGATTGAGCTGGATGACTACTAATCTTGACATTGGCTCAGTACGATCCTATTGCGGAGATAACGATCAACGAGTTTGTGATAAATATGGTCGGCTGTACGCCTGGGAAGCAGCTATCGAAGGATGTGCCTCGCTGGGAGACGGCTGGAGATTACCCACTGATCAGGAATGGCAGGACTTGACAAGATCATACGGGGGCATCTATCAGGATTCGGTACATGATGGAAGCAAGGCTTTTAATGCCCTGATAAGAGACGGCAAGTCTGGCTTTGAAGCAATTTTGGGAGGTAATATTTCTCTTCTGGGACGATATGAAAGAGAAGGTAACCACGGGATGTACTGGACGGCCACAGAAGCTGATAGCACTCAAGCCTGGTTCTACAATTTTGCAAAAATGAAAACACTGATTAATCGGCATCGCGGTGATAAGCGGATGGCTTTTTCAGTAAGATGTGTACAGAGTAAATAAAAGTAACACCAACTAACTATCAATTTTTTATTAATGCTGTATTAAAATAATACTATGCGAATTTTCCTGACATTTTTTATAGTTCTACATTTTTCTCTGAGTCTGGCTCAGGAACCTACGGACGCTCCTCAGGTCCATATTACTAATGATATTATTGATGCGAGCTTCTATCTTCCGGATACGGAAAAAGGATATTACCGGGGAACCCGATTTGATTGGTCTGCGGTGATGCCCTCATTAGAATACAGTGGGCATTCATATTTTGGAAAATGGTATGAAACATATAGCCCGACATTGCATGATGCCATCATGGGTCCGGTGGAAGCCTTTGCTCCCATTGATTACGACATTGCCAAACCCGGAGATTCCTTTCTTATTATTGGTATCGGAATGGTCCAAAAAGAAAAGCCGGGAGATTACAAATTCACAACGTATTTTCCTATCCAGAATCCAGGCACCTGGAAAACAGAACATGAAAATGACAGGGTACGATTTGCACATACCCTGGAGGATGAAAGCTATGCCTACGAATACGAAAAAGTGGTCAAACTCACTCCCGACAAACCACAGATGATCATCACGCACCGACTGAAGAACACAGGTAAAAAGGCCCTGGTAACGAATGTGTACAACCACAATTTCTTTGTTATTGACTCGCAGCCCACAGGCCCTGATTTCACCGTTACCTTTCCTTTCACTTTGGATGGTGATGAGGGAGGTGTAAAAGGAATCGGAAAACTCACGGAAAATCGAATTGAATTTCAAAGAATTATTCAGTCGGGTGAATCATTTATTTATAATCCTTTGCGAGGTCATGGAGATAGTAGTGATGACTATGACATTCGAATCGAAAATAAAAAAACTGGAGCAGGGGTTAGAATTACCTGCGATCAGCCCATGTCAAAATTACTTTGCTGGTCTGCCGCAAAGACCATTTGTCCCGAACCTTATATCGACATTAATGTGGCACCGGGTGGATCAACCGACTGGACGATCACCTATGATTTCTATACCCTGGAATAATTTGATTATTTATGAAAACGATTTTATGAGTAGCCTTAATAAATGTGTCTTTGCATAATGAATGTAAATGGCCAAC
>JAUILM010000610.1 GCA_030432855.1 Bacteroidia bacterium | reverse complement strand
TCATCATACTGTCCGCTTCTTACGGCCCATATGAAAGCCCCCAGAAAGATCAGAGCTACTACAAGACTGACTAGAATGAGCGTAAATATGATTGACATAGTATCTCTCTTTGTTGATTAATTTGGGTGCAAATTAGATCTCAATCCATTTTGGTTTGATGAGGATGGTCATCCTGAATATATGACAAATATCAGTATCCATATTTCGCCTTTTTATGAAAACCGTATTTCTCTTGATGTAATTCTGTGGGTTTCTGTCGTGGAAGTTTTCTGCGCATCCGCCATCCCAATAAATTACTGCCAGAGACGCCTAATAGCACAATTGTGATCGAACTCAAAGGCATGAGAATGGCAGCAATTACAGGAGAGAGTAAACCCTGGACGGCGAAGGATAATCCCACAATATTATATGCAATTGCTACGAGGTAGGTTATATAGATCAGTTGTATGTTGCTCTTGATATAATCTATATACATCGGTAGATGGATGAGTTTAGGTGCACTGAGTACCGCATCACAAGCAGGGATGAAGTTATTTACATGCTCTGATACTACGATTCCAATGTCACTCTGCTTGAGCGCACCCGCGTCATTGAGTCCATCTCCAATCATTGCTGTGATTTCACCGTCCTGCTGTTGCTTCCGGATAAATTCCAGTTTGTCTTCTGGTCTCTGATTGAAATACATTTGGTCAGTATGAAAGAACCGACCCAGTCGTTCTTTTTCGCTAGGATGGTCACCCGTCAAGAGGAATGTGCTATACTGTGCCAGACTGGTGATCATGTCCTTTAGTCCCGACCGGTAATGGTTTCTTTGCATGAAATAGCCCAGATATTGATCATCAACGGCAAGGTGTGTGCCTTGAACATTGGGTACCTCAGTGGGCATCAGAGATGAAGCTCCCACTCGGTAAGTCCGGCCATTTACTTCCCCTGTAATACCCTGATTAGGAATTTCTATGAAGTTTTCCACCACAGGGAGCTGGTTGACCCTCCAATGTCTTGTGATCAGTTGACTCACCGGATGGGTGGATTGATTGGTAAGGGCAGATACAGCCAGACGCGTTGATTCGTCCAGTTCCTGACCGTTGTATTCCAAATCATGCTCCTCTGAATGAGTAATCGTGCCGGTCTTATCAAAGATTATTTGTTTGATCTGGGTTATTTTTTCAAGTACATATGTATTCTTTACATAAAATTCGTAATGCCCTAAAACGCGTAGTGTGTTACCCAATGTAAAGGGGATGGCCAGAGCCACTGCACAAGGACAGGCAATAATGAGGACCGAAGTAAATGCATTGATGGCAATCGATAGATCACGAGGCCACCAAAAGAGTAATGTGACAACTGCAATGGTCAAAATAAAGGCCGTAAAATAGGTGGCAACCTTATCCGAAAGAATACTGGCTCCTGATCTTTTATCTTCAGATTTGGAAAATGCCTCGTCATTCCAAAGTGAAGTGAGGTAACTTTGGTCCACTTTCTTCTGTACTTCCAGTTCGATTAAGCCCCCTTTCTGCCTGCCACCTGCAAAGATCTTTTCTCCGGCATATACTTTCACAGGATCAGATTCACCAGTGACAAAACTATAGTCTATCACGCCCTTACCTTTTTTAAGGATAGCATCGGTAGGTACCAGTTCTCCATGCCTAATCACTAACAAATCACCCATTTCAATTTGGTCAATGGTTCTGGGCTGTTCGCTACCTTCTACGAGGACCATCGCCGACATAGGGAAGTAGCTTTTGTAATCCCGATCAAAGGAGATTTTTTCGTAGGTCCTCTGCTGATACCATTTACCTATGAGGAGGAAGAAGATGAGTCCTGCCAAAGAGTCCAAATAGCCCGCTCCGCTATGGGAAACGATGTCATAGATGCTTTTACCAAATAGAGCCAGTATCCCAATGGAGACGGGAACATCGATGTTGAGGTGCCTTTGCCTGATGCCGTAGTAGGCAGATATGAGGTAGTCTCTTCCACTGTAGAATACAACAGGAAGAATGAGAAGAATATTCAGTATCCCAAAAAAGTTGGCCATACTACGATCCTGATCCGCATCCAGTCCAAAATATTCGGGGAAGCTGATCAGCATGATGTTGCCAAAGGCGAAGCCGGCTACACCTAGTTTATAGAAGAGACTTTTGTCTCTCTTGTCAGCTTTCTTGTCAAGTTTGTCAAGATTGAGTACCGGTGTGTACCCGACCAGGTCGAGTGTCTCAACCACCTGTCTCAGAGTTACCACTGATTCGTCGTATTGTATATGTACCTCTTTTTTTAGGAAGTGTACCCGGGAAGAAATGATTCCCTCTGATAACTGATGCAGATTTTCTAAGAGCCAGAGACAAGAAGAGCAATGGATCTGGGGTAAGTAGAAGTGTACCCTTACCACAGGGTCCTGGCGAAAATCTATAATACGGTCAATCGTTTCGGGGTCATCTAAAAAGGCGAAGGATGCACTGGCCTTTCGCTTCTGACTGATGCCGGCAGCTTGGTTTAGAGTATAGTAGTCGCAGAGATCCTTATCATTTAAAATGGCATAGACAGCACTGCATCCATCGCAGCAGAAAGTCTTTCCATCTGCCTGAATCAACTGATCTTTGCAGTCATCTCCACAATGGTAACACTGTGTGGTCGATACAACCTCCGTTAATTGATCACTATTCATTTCCTGGCGGTGAAGATATTTCAATGATACACCCGGCTGAGTGACAGACATAAAAATAAATAATGATCTTAATCATTGGTTAGCCGGAGAAGAAGCTATTTCTTGATTCTAACTTCCCTGAATAAAACGAATGACAAGTTTCAGACTCCGCCCACGTTTTCAGATACAGACTGAGGAACCTGAAGATTCCATCGTATCGAAATTAAGGTCGAAACTGGAATCCGACAATCATCCTTTCGATGAAGTGGTCATCCCTGATCACTACATTCTCAAGGTGAAAAGTGCGGACCAACACTACTGGTCACCCCAGCTCAATCTTAAGTTTACCCGGGAAGAAGGCGATGATACATTACTTATAAGTGGCAGATATGAGCCTCATCCCAATGTATGGACGTTGTTCATGATCCTATATCTGGCCATTGGTGTCCTGGCGTTGTTTATTGCTGTTTTAGGATTTTCGCGTATGAGTCTTGGGTTGGCGGCACCTATACTCTGGATCTTACCGGTGTTGGCTGCTTTGGCGATCTTTCTTTACGTGCTTACCCAGTTAGGGCAGAAGTTAGGAGCAGAACAGACATTCGATTTACATCATTTTTTAGAGGAAGCAATAGGCAGGGATATCCATATAGATTAACCTTACCCTCAGTAAATTTATGAAAGAGGTTGGCGCAAAATGGTCTTCCATTTTGAGGGTGCTGCTCGTCGGATATCCGACAAATAGATTTCATGATGTAATCCCGATAACTGATAGCCCTGGTCCTCAATAAATTGGTGGAGTCGTTCGATTGTGGGACCTTCCTCACTAAATGGACCTATATGCATCACCTGGGCAGATGGGCCTTCATCGAAGGTCTCAAAAACCATATTCGACAGGGATGGCAGATCTTTTTTCATATTCACTGCCTCTTTTGAATCTCTGAATTGTGATTCGTCAACGATTTCAGGTTGCATGATCATCATGGTCCATTTCCACTGACTCTTGTCATCTCTTTTAAACACCTCCATATCGTCTGCCCACCAAATTCCTTCGAGGGGTAGTACTCCGTAATTAATACCAGGGTTACCTTTCTTTATACTAAACTTAATATGATAAGCTACCGAAAAAAGGGCTTCGACGGCCTCTTTACCCGCATGGTAGAGGTGGCGTAGTTCTTTTTTGTAATCTATTTTTTCCAACTAATTGAAATTGGATCGAAAATCTTAGCTGGTAACTTCCTTTGCCTGAGCAGGATCATATTTCAGAAAAAAGTGAATCCACAATGATCTGCTAAATCTGAAGGCGAGGTTATGAATAAGAATCGTCAGTAAACCGACGGTAATAACGGTAGCAGTCACACTCCAACCCAGGCCGAAGACCAGGACCAGACCGATGACAATGAATAACCACGCAGTCAGTATGTATGAGATAAACATAGCACCAAAGTAGAAGCCAGGCTCAGGCTCAAAGTTTGCGGAGCAATGAGGGCACTTTTCATGCATCTTATACGCATTCTCATATTTGTAAGGCTGCTTAAACAGCTTACCAGATCTACAC
>JAUILM010000609.1 GCA_030432855.1 Bacteroidia bacterium | reverse complement strand
GCCCCTGAAACGTGCGTGTCTACCAGTTCCACCACTGCGGCATCTTGGAATTGGGTGCGCAAGATAGTAAGAAATGAAATGACGGCATTTGAATACAGGAGAAAAAATAAATCGGAATAAAAGTTGCGAGAGCAACTGTAGAACAGAACCTGGTTAATCCTGGGATCTAAAATTTTTGGAGCGCAATCAAAACGAATTTTATCCCTACAGCTCAAATACTAGTTTCATATGCATAGAACACTCCGATACACAGACATAAGTGCTCATTTCTTTAGGTATTATGTTATCCTCACAATCTTGCTACTGCCTTTCAATACAATTGCACAAGATAAAGCAAAAGAAACCTCTCCCTGTGGTACTCCAGCACCAACCACCCACGAACTTCAATATGTTCTCTCGACAATTGCAAATGCCAAGGTTAATACGATCAGTGGTGGTAACACCATCGCCATAAAACCGCATATCTATAGAAATGATGACGGTAGTGGTGGGATCAGTCTGGAAACATTGGCCATCGCACTCACATACCTGAATGCTTTCTATGCCGATGCCGGACTTGAGTTTTACTATTGCGGACAGCCAAACTATATAAATGATTCCGATCTATATGAATTCAATGGTAGCTCTCCAGACAATGACACCGAAAGTCAACTTGCTGCTGCGACAACAGAGGCATCGGATGCTGTCAATATCTTCTTTGTCAATTCCATCACGCTATCTTCTGGATTTAATGCCTGCGGATATGCCTATTTCCCAAGTGGGTTAGCAAGCCGCAATCGAATAGTCATGGACAATGGCTGTACGACCAATGCACCCAATGGCACCTTCGTACACGAGTTTGGACACTACTTCAGTCTATTTCACACCCATCAAAGTACGGAGAATGGACCAACGGCAGCCAGCGCCGAAAATGTACCTCGCACCGGTCCTCAGTCCAATTGTGGTACAAGCGGGGACTTACTCTGCGATACCGAAGCGGATCCCCGATACGACTCAGATTTCTTCAGTAGTTGTACCTACACAGGTTCGGAGACTGATCAATTTGGAAATCCATACACGCCCCCTGTCGATAACATTATGTCGTATTTCCCGGATGCCTGTGGAGGCATCTTCACTCCTGATCAAATCACCCGTATTCAGCAGGGGTATACCACCCGTGATGCACACAGTTCCTATTCACTCCACTGTGATCCCGGGACAGTAACTGTACCTTCCAGTTTGATGGCGAGTATTAGCAACAGTTTCGTAGAACTCAATTGGACCGATGCAGCTAGCAACGAAATGGGATATCTGGTCGAACGCTCCTCTACGTCGTCCACGGAGGGCTTTGAAGCAATAGTAGGTGGTGGCGTGGGACCTAATGTGGTCAGTTTCTCAGACTTCACTATCACTGGCAATGAAACCTACTGGTATCGGGTGAGACCGATTAATGGCGATTGTGATCTTTATAGTCCAGTGGCTATGATTGAAGTAGGCGCCATCTACTGTCCAGGCAACTCTTTCACCTGTGATGAATACATATCTTCCGTACTGATGGGTGACATCGATAACAGTACGGGATGCTCTACGAATGGATATGCAGATTACACCAACCAATCCACCACAGTTTCTCCTGGCATTAGTTACCCATTGACTGTTACCAATGGAAATCCCTATTCTCTTGATGAATGTGGTGTTTGGGTCGACTGGAATCAGGATGGTGACTTCGACGATCCAGATGAAACCATCGCCGTCGGAGGAAATCCCGGGGGAGGTCCGTATACAGCTAATATTGTGGCTCCTTTGGATGCACTACCCGGCGATCATATCATGCGGATACGTATCACATATAATAAGACTCCGGAAAGCTGTGGGACCGACACCTATGGCGAGGTCGAGGATTATACTTTACATATTGAAAGTTGTACCGGTTCATTTAATGTCTGGAATGGCACTACCAGCTCGGCATGGAATAATCTCAATAACTGGGACTGCGGAATACCAGATGCTACCACTGACATCCTGATACCGGATGGTCTTCAGGAATTAATTCTGGGCCCAAGTGCCGTGGGACAGGGAAATACGCTGGATGTACAGGAAGGTGGCAGGCTCACCGTAGAGGCGGGTGCCCAGCTGGAGATTGGGAATTAAGAAATGATTCCCCTGTTGACCACTAAATTCCAAATGACAAAAAAGCATCCGAATTGCTCCGGATGCCCTGGTTTTCATTTAGCGGTTAAAATGATCTGCTAACTATAAATGGATTCTTTACCAAATTTCTTAACTATAAGATAGTAGAAGATGGCCCGGTACTTATTGCGATTACTCTTGCCAATCTTTTCTATGGCGTGTGCAATCCCGGCATCGAGGTCATCGCCTGACAAGCCTAATTTCTTTTGCATGAAGTTTTTCTTCACACGTTCCAATTCAGCTTTATCAGAAGCAGATACAGTCTCAGAGTCTCTGTTATAGATAGAAGGTCCGCATCCCTTTGTGACCGCTCTTAACAGCGTCTCATCTACGGGAATGCCTAGTTTGGTCATTTCTTTGGAGTAGGCAGCTACTTTCTCATCTAATTTACTCATCTGATGATAGTTTGTTTAGTTAATAATTTGACTTCAATAAATTTACACATTAAAATTTACAACCATAAATCAAAGAGAGATTAAATTTCCCTAAATAAAGTCTATGGCTATGATCTCATGGTCGAGCACCGAAGGTACTTCCAAATGAGCTAGTCCATCTTCAACCTCAAGTTCCACGGTCTTGTCAGCCTTCAACAGTTTGACACTCCGTAGTTCCTTTCCGTCCGGCATCCGTACCGAAACTTTTTGAGTAGACAGCGGTATTAGTTCGCGATATGGGCCTTTGAGCATCATGGGATTCGTAAGATTTACCAAATGCACCGTCATACTATCTTCCTGCAGCCAGGAACTCACATCGACCACACCAGGACCCTCAACTCTCACTGGCAGCTCATCTTTAGCTGCCCAGCGCACAATGTTGGCCAATAATCTTCCATGATCGCTTGCCAGAATATCCCAGAAGGTACGGTCAATGTCCCAGGGAATGAAGGCAATCCGACTATTACCCTGCTCTCGAAGGTAAACTTCACGTTGGTGTGTTTCTCCCGTCCGTGGATACACATGCTCCATAGGTAGATCAGGATAGGTCGGAATCAATGTAACTGGTTCGGGAAAATCGGACAGCGGACTGGTCTCCAGGCGATAAATCCCGTTGATGATACGATTTGCATTTTCAAGACCTTCGAGGATGGGATGGTATGCTCCGCTATCATCAGCCTTGAGTTGCAAGTAAGAATTCTTCATGGGGCCCTCAACAGTACCGTTAGTACTTACCTGAAATACATTCCTCAACCCAAAGTCTTCCCGCTTGTCTCCATGTTCATCATATAGCGAGGTTTCGAAAGTGGCAACGACACTACCCCCCCGATCTACAAAATCCTGGATCTGCTGACATTGATGATCAGAAAGAGCCGCTATATTGGGTAGCACCAGCAGCTTGAAGTTGTTAAGATGCTCAGCATCCAGCAATCTATCGTTAACCATCTCAAACGGGATCCTGGCTTCTACCAGTGCGTGGTACATACCTTCGCCATGATCCCCGTAATGATGCTGCCATGCCTCACCGCCATATCTTCTGCTGGTTTGCTCCGAGTATACCACACCAATATCTGTTATGGGTGCCTTGTTTCGCAGATACTTTTCATGCTTAGCGGCAAACTCATAAATATCCTGTACGACCGGCAACCATCGCTCATCATAAATTACACCTCCAAACTTCACAAACCACAATCGCATATTGTGCGCAATACATTCACTGGCCCATATTCTGATTTCGGCCTCTGTTTGTACTGAATCTTTCCAGCGGTACTCTTCTTCTATCCCGACACTAAAAATTCCTCCCAATGGCTTCATACCCATAGTAGCACGTAGCTCCTTCGCACGCTTTCCATTGTCCCAGGGGGCCGTAAGTCCCCTACGAGCCTGGTGATCGGTAAAGAAAATGTCTGATTTCTCGCCGGTGACAATGCGATCCGGGAATCCATTGGGTATGAATCGCGAAGTAGATTTCACATCCTGTATAGTCGAATCCCAAAGCACCCAAAGCTCACGCAATCTTTCGATGCGCCACTCTGTCCATTTCTGGTATACCGGATCAAGTCTTTCCGTATTTTCCGGTAGATCCATCCCAGCATAC
>JAUILM010000608.1 GCA_030432855.1 Bacteroidia bacterium | reverse complement strand
GGCCGTGACGGACATTAAGCGAATTTCACTGGACTGGATTTATCATTAGTGTAAAAAAGCAATGAATCGTAAAGCATTTAATCATGTACAGCATTCAAAGGTGAGGTTGGCTCAACCTTCACTGCTATTCGCGGTCTTGTTATGTGTTCATTTCATTGGCTGTGTACAAACCAGGGCGACCTCGTCAAGAGAAATTCTACACCATGAAGTGGTGCTCAACCTACATCCGGGTGAAAATAATCCTAGAAATAGTGAAGGTGACTTTATTCGATTAAAGGACGGTAGTATACTATTTATTTACTCGCATTTTTATGGAGAATCTCCGGGAGATTATGGGCATGCTTATTTAGCCAGTCGGGTATCTGACGATGAAGGAGATAGTTGGAGTACGGAAGATAAAATTGAAATATCGAACGAGGGTGAGCGTAATGTGATGTCCGTGTCCCTTCTCCGGTTACAAAGTGGAAAAATTGCACTTTTCTATGGGAAGAAAAATTCTGATGCGGATTGTAGAACTCTAATGCGAATTTCAGATGATGAAGGAAATACATGGGGTGAACCCAGACTCTGTATTCCCGAAGAGGGATATTTTGTTCTCAACAATGATCGGGTGATTCAATTGCCCGGTGGTAGAATTATACTACCTGTTGCTAAGCACAATGAGGAGGGTGGCGTCTGGTCCCGTAAGGGAAAAATTTCCTGTTTTTATTCGGATGATGAAGGGCTTTCCTGGAATGAGAGTGCAGAAGTAACTATTCCGGAGGAAATAACAGCTCAGGAACCGGGTGTAGTTTTATTGAAGGACGGTAGTATTTTGATGTTTATACGTTCGGATGCCGGTAGCCAATGTTATTCACGGTCACAGGACGCTGGCGAGTCCTGGTCCCCGGCCACCAGGAGTCTTCTGATTTCGCCTCTATCTCCAGCCTCAATTGAACGTATTCCTGATACAGGCGATTTATTGGCAGTCTGGAATTATAACCTGCAAACTGACGAGCATCTGGCCAAACAAAGAACACCACTGAATCTTGCTATTTCGAAGGATGAAGGCATTAGTTGGGAAAATATAAAAGTACTGGAAAATGATCCTGATGGTCGCTACTGCTACACAGCTATTGAATTTGTAAAGGATGGAGTTTTATTGGGTTATGCTTCCGGCAGTCAGTCTGCTAAGACACATTGGGGCCTTACCAAAGTCATAAAAGTGAAATTGCCATGGATATATCAATAGGTACACATATGAGATGCCATGGTGTGCTAAGCGCAATATTACTGCTGATGATGTGCACAGTATTAAGGGCAGAAAAATTACCACCCATTAAAGATAAGTTGACAATAGTAGCATTTGGCAATTCGATTACTGCTGAGAGAAATACGATTAAAGCCGTGTTTGCACAGCGACTCCCTGATTTACTGAGAAAAGAAGGGATTGATATTGAAGTAATTAATTCGGGAATCGGTGGTAGTCACACCGGCCGAAGGGTGGATCATGATTTATTCAAGATTCCTCATGCCCTGGATCGTCTCGAGAAAGATGTATTGCAGCACAATCCTGACATTACCATTATCGGGTTTGGTACCAATGATGCACATATCGACAGTAAGGTAAAAAATGGACCTTCCCGAATACCCATAACTGATTATCGCCGCAACCTTAAATACATCATCGAGTCTGTGCAGAAGCTGGGAAGTAAGGTGATTTTAATTGCTCCCAATTGCCTGGGTGATGCATATCAAGAGTTTCAAAATGAAAGGCTTCTTAAATACGTACAGGTAGCAGTAAAACTTTCAAAAAAATATAAAACCGCCCTTCTAAACAACTATGCACTTTTTCGGGAATATGACAGTAAACCCGGTCAGTCGATGGAAGATTTAATGCTGGATGGGGTACACCCCAATGACCGTGGTCACGAGATGATGGCCAATCACCTGCAAAAGTTGATTGTCGACATATTAAAAGGCTGAAATAATAATTGGATAATGATCAATAAACGTACAAGACGGAATTTTTTGACGCGAAGTGCCATGATGCTGGGGCCTCTTATGATTCCCAATGTACTGTCAAAATATAGCCAAGAAATTTCCTATCAGTCCAGGAAATCAGTGTGTGATTTGATCGGCATCCGCACGGTATTGGACGATAAAAAGGCCCATATCTGGGTGCTTACCGGTGATAGTATTACACATGGTGCCAAGCATACTCATGGATGCCGATCTTATCCTGAAATCTTTGAGGAAAGACTGCGCTGGGAACTGGCTAGAGTGCGGGATTTCGTAGCTAACAGTGGCATAAGTGGCTCGACCACCCGAAATTTATTGCAGGATTTCGATTGGCGAATTGCTCAATTTAAACCATCTGTGGTGTCATTTATGATCGGTACCAATGATGTAGCAAAAGGTGTATCCAATGAAGAATATACTGCCAACCTTGTCAAATTAATTAATAAAATCAGAGGGCTGGGAGCTATCCCCATAGTACATACTCCTAACCCCATTATAACCGAGTTAGCTCAGGAGCGAAGTACATTGCCTGCGTTAATTCCTATGATCAGGCAGGTAGTAGAAAAACATGAAACGATCCTTGTGGATAATTATAAGCACTGGACACAGACTATGCAGAATATTTCTGAAAAGGAGGTTTTTCGGAAGTGGTTAAATGATCCCTTGCACCCAAATCAAGTAGGTCATCAGCAAATAGCTAGAGAGATGTTCAAAGCGCTGGACATTTTTGATGAGAATGCGCCCACATGTGGTGCTCCCTTTTATGAAGGAAAACACTAATAAAGTATGAGGTTGATTATAGGTGTCAGCCAAAAATAATGTGATATGATTAAATGTAATGCTGGTTTTTTTACTAGTAGGTATTGTGCCTTGTCGTTTCTGGTTTTTTCAATCGGGCTACTCGTAAGTTGTGGAGGAGCAGAAGAACCAGCCTCAAAAGATGAGGGTGTTGGAGAGCAGGTTGTTTTGAAACTACCTCCAACAGAAAAAAATCCCCGGAATAGCGAAGGTGATTTTATTCGTTTGAAAAATGGAGATCTGCTATTTGTGTATTCATATTTTACAGACGGTGATGGCGACTATGCCAGTGCCGTATTGAATGGGAGGATATCAAAAGATGGTGGTCAGACATGGTCATCTGAAGATGTTGAAATTCTGAAGAATGAAGGTGGTCTAAATACGATGAGTGTGAGTTTGCTCAGGCTCAATAATGGTGATTTAGCTTTCTTCTATGCACGCAAGAATTCACATAAAGATTGTCGGCCTCTGATGCGTATTTCATCCGATGAAGCGCAGACATGGTCCGATCCTATCGAATGTATTGACGAAGTAGGATATTATGTGCTCAATAATGATCGTGTCATACAGCTTAAAAGCGGGCGATTGTTGATGCCCGTTTCACTCCACGAAGCGCCAGGGATGGAGTGGTCCAATGGTGGACAGATTAGTGTCTATTACTCGGATGATCTGGGACAAAGCTGGATGGAAAGTGATACAATACCGAATCCTGATGGAGAGACGCTGCAGGAACCCGGCGTAGTTGAATTGGAAGATGGAAGAATCATGTTGTTTACCAGAAATAATTCAGGATTTCAACACGTAAGTTTCTCCAGTGATCAGGGGGTGACATGGACGCCCTCAAAAGCCAGTAATATTCCTTCTCCAAGATCGCCGGCATCGATCGAACGAATTCCGGGGACGGGAGATCTCATCATGGTTTGGAACAAAAACGGGGGAGATAACCCGGAGATTGCAGGTAAACGGACACCTTTTAATGTCGCCATCAGTAAGGATGAAGGCATGACGTGGGAGCAGAGTTTCACTCTGGCGGATAATGTACATGGTTGGTATTGCTATACCGCCATTGATTTTGCCGATGACCATGTATTGTTGGGACATTGTGCCGGTGATCGACGAGATAATAATGGTCTGGCAGAAACACATATCACTCGATTTCCCATAAAAAGACTTTATCCATAACCCATATGAACCATCTAAAGACAATCGAGATAGTTGGTCGCCAGGATGGACCTCATCTACTGATCAGTGCCGGAGTGCATGGTGATGAGTACGAACCGATGCAAGCTTGCCGGGAGTTGGCTGTCATTCTTAAAGCCCGGCAAGGTTCACTCACAGGCCGGGTGACGCTGGTGCCGGTAGTCAATGAACCTGCTTTCAAGATGGCATCAAGAAGAGGTCCCG
>JAUILM010000607.1 GCA_030432855.1 Bacteroidia bacterium | reverse complement strand
AGATATGGATCAATTTGATCACATATTCAGAGGTGTTGCCCTCACCGCACGATATGTGCCTACAAACCGGACAAGGCCTCAGTTTGAAAATCCTGATGATTTCAGAGCCTGGGAAGGGAATTGGTACAATACCATTTCACCCGAACCTTTTGTAGATAGCATTCGACCAGGGCATGTGGTCGTGATCGATGCAAGTGGAGATGGTGATACCGGATCCATTGGATCTTTTAATTCCCTGCTATGGAAATCTAAGGGAATGGTGGGTATTGTGACAACCGGCAGTTTGAGAGATTCTGATGAAGTGATCAAGCAAAAAATACCTGTCTACATGGACCCTATGCAACGTGGCAGAGGAATCCGTCCGGGTAGGAATGAATTTGAATCAATGAACAAGCCGGTGCAGGTAGGAGGTGTCCTTGTGTATCCGGGCGATATTGTGGTGGCGGATGGTGATGGTGTAATCGTAGTACCGAGAGCATCTGCTGCACAGGTCGCGAAATTTGCCCATGAAATATTGGAAAAAGATAAAGGCGCCAGAAAATCCCTGTACGAAGCATTAGGAATGCCTTTGGATCATACCGTAGAATAACTAAAAATAAATATTGTGAATAAACTGACTCGCCGCAGCGCGTTGAAAACCATTGGCAAGGGCACCCTCCTGGCGGCTTCTACCCCTCTGTCTATTCCACCAGAATTGCAATTTTCCGATAAGAAACACTTCATCAGCCTTTGTTGGGATGATGGCTTTTTAAAATCCTCTATCAAAACGGCACGCATATTTGAAAAATATGGATTGTCTGCTTCCTTTAATGTGGTGGCTTCGGGTCATTTTAAAAGCTTTAAACAACCTGATGAATACCAAATAACACCTAAAGGAGATTTTGTTTTATGGAATGAATTTGAAGCAGGCGGACATGAGGTCATGCCCCACAGTTATAAGCATACTAATTTGGCACAGGTACCTTTGGAGGAAGCCAAGCACTTGATTAATATCTGCCTGGATTACTTTGGAGAGCATCTAAATAATTTTGATGCAAAGAAATCCATTTTTCATTTTCCTTATAATGCCTCCACTCCTGAGATTGAATCCTGGCTAAGTGATAAGGTCCAGTCGTACCGTACTGGTCGCACCGGCTGGAACGGTGACAATGCCCTCACTTTTAAAAAGCTTTTAACCTGTACGGCATATGGTCCACACAGTACTGAGCTTCATCTTCAGAAACAAATCGATGAATTACTGGCCCGACCTGAAGGATGGTTAATCTATAATACACATGGTTTAGATGGTGAAGGATGGGGGCCTATGCGAGCAGATTGGCTGGATCGATTATTGGGTACGCTCACTGAAATAGAAAGTGTCGCTGTGTTACCCCCGGCGCAAGTACAAGCGATGTTTAAATAGCATAAGTCAAGGTCTTCAGCTTAACATCGATTTCATATCCTTTTGTCTTGCAGTATCTCAACTACATCCTCGTCATTTAGTTGTCTGAAATTCGCATAATAATTTCCCACCGCCACAAAATCATCCGGGCAATGGAGACAAATGACTTCGGAGACGGCTGGATGATTCCTTAACCTGGCCAAAGCACTGGGTGAAGCCACAGGTAGGGCAATTATAATCTTACCTGGTTGCAGCCTTTGTATCAATTTAATGGTAGAAAGGAGTGTAAAACCTGTTGCCGCACCATCATCTATAATAATCACTGTTTTACCCGACACTTGATGAGGAACTACATTTTTCAGGTAGATGCTTCTTCTACGAGACAGTTCGGCCTGTATATTTTCAATTTGCTGATTCAAATAATCCATAGAAACTGAAAACCCTGGGTTGACAATTGCTGTTTCTTCGCTGACAGCACCAATGGCAAATTCTGGATTGTCCGGATGCCCAATTTTCTTACTAAGGATGATATCTAACGGAATTTTAAGTCGATTTGAAACGACCTTGGCTACTGGTAAACCACCCCGTGGAATGGCAAAAAGCACGGCATTAGGTGCGACATATTTCTTTAACGGATCCGCCAACTTTAATCCGGCATCTATACGGTCTTGAAAATACATAACTCGTACTCTCTGAATGTGTTAGTATTGGTAAGAACTTCCTAATAGTACACTAGATACACTATATTGAAAATTTCACTCATGATCCAGCGCAACCTTCTGCATGATAATTGTTATATCCAAACACGCATTATCGTTAGAAGTTATCAGACTTGTAATTTGTTCGGTGTGGACCTGCCTCCCAGTAAAATACTTACAAAATACCCGATAGCAACACAACTCATGACTCCAATTGCACCATAAAAATATCCATTGATTTCTGTGAAGTTCTTTGCCCATAGAGTTATAAGTGCTCCCGCCAAAATACCAATCAACGCACCTGTAGGTGTAGTGCGTTTGACAAATACGGCCAAAACGAAAACACCAGCCAGGGAGCCTCCGATGGTACCCAAAATTTCCTGGAAGAAGTCAAAGATGAAGCCGACATCAGATACGGCGATCCAAATAGCGGTCAGCGTGCCGAAGGCCCCCATCAAAATGGTGACCATTTTGGCAATACGCAAATACCTTTTGTCGCTTTCCCCTGGCCAGATTTTCTTATGGAAATCAGTGATGTAGGCAGTAGAGATGCTATTCATACTACTATCAAGTGATGACATACTCGCCGCAAAAATCCCGGAAATAACAAGTCCCGCTACGCCTACAGGGAGCTTGGTCACTACAAAGTAAGGCAGAATTTCATCGGTAGTATTACTGCTAATCTCCTGAGGGTTTGTCAGATAATAAACAAAAAGAGTCGTACCCAAACCAAAAAATATGAATATCCCGGGTATGGTGACTATTCCATTAGTCCACAAACTTCGAGCAGCTGCTTTTTCGTCTTTGACCGTCAGATATCTTTGTATCACCACCTGATCCGAAGTGTATGATATTAAATTGAGAAAAAAGAAACCAATAATTGCCACCCAGAAAACGAGTTCGGTGTAATCCCATCTAAAATCAAGAATTCGAAATTTATTATAGGCTACTCCGGTTTGGATTATCTCTGCTGTACCACCTGGTATATTAGCAACGGCCACTATGATACAAGCAACAGCACCACCCATTAATACGACCACCTGAGCGACATCCGTCCAGATAACAGCCTCAATGCCTCCCAGTACAGTGTATAATGTGGAAAAAACACCCATAATGGCAATACATAAAATAATATCGATTCCGGTGACTGAAGAAATCGCGATAGCCGGTAAATAAAGGACAACACCCATCCTGCCGAGTTGTAATAAAATAAATGTCAGGCTCCCCACCATACGAACTTTTAAATCAAACCTCTGCTCTAAAAACTCATAAGCTGTTGTGAGATTAAGTCCACGAAAATGCGGCAAATAATACTTGACAATCAGAGGTACAATTAGCAGAATCATAATAGTCCCAACCGCAAGTCGCCAATCTGTCGCATACACCAGAGCTGGCACTGCCATAAATGTAATAGCGCTTAATTGTGTACCGTAAATACTTATGCCTGCAGCCCACCAGGGAATTCTACCTCCCGCCTTGAAATAATTGTCAGTGGAGCTTTCCCTTTTGGAGAAATAAAATCCAATCAGAATCATACATCCGATATAAATACAGAGGGTCAGCCAATTGACCCATCCAAAACGAACCTGATTAGAATATCCGTATACTTTGGGTGAACGTACACCAGGCCCCTTTTCCCCATTTGGAACGATCCACATACCCTTCCAATGAGTGGTAGGTGCTGTGACACGAGAAGCTCCCTCCGGCATATCGGACAATGTCACCCACTCTTCACTCAAGATATTATATGCGATCACTTCCTCCTTAAATCCGGGATGGCTAGCCGGGTCAGTGAATTGCAGTGTCTCCTGATCCAGTCCACCGGGAATGACGATGTGCGAAAGTCCAATTGAAAAAGCACCTCCCGGGGCTGCAGCTACTCCCCTGGGGAGATCTGGCAACTGAGTCCAGATATCCTTTGAAGGATCATATCTATAGGCATCATGTAATAATGTACGTTGTAATGCACCCGCACTATCCAAATGCAATTCGAACCCACTGAACAAATAAAACGCCCCATCCATCGAGGCTGCTACCGATTGAATTCTTGACGCACCCGGCCAGGCCTTTAGTTCCGTCCAGATCCTGTCCGAGGCAGGTGCTGAAAGGTCAAGCGCAAAAAACT
>JAUILM010000606.1 GCA_030432855.1 Bacteroidia bacterium | reverse complement strand
TTCACGACTATGATCAGGCTCATCTCCTGGACAAGTTTATCGAAGATTACAAGGCAGCCCTGGATCAGAGGATCAGTCTCAATCCCGTGTTGAATGCCTTTCAAAAAATTGTGCACGAATATCAAATTTATGAATTGGTAGATTCCTTCCTGGAGAGCATGCTACTGGATCTGGAGAAAGATACCTACGACACCAAGGAGGGTTATGAAAAATACATCTATGGATCCGCTGATGTGGTCGGACTTATGTGTCTCAAAGTTCTCGTAGGCAATGATCAGCAAATGTATGAACAACTAAAAGCCCCGGCCATGTCACTGGGTTCTGCCTTTCAGAAGGTCAACTTTCTCCGGGATTTCAAGGATGACACCGAGATTTTGGGTCGATCTTACTTTCCATCGATCAATGGCAACCGACTGGATGAACAAACCAAGCGTGAAATCATTAATGAAATAGAGGAGGATTTTAGAAAGGCCTATCAGGGTATCATCAGACTCCCCAGTGAGGGTCGCCTGGGTGTATATGTGGCCTATCGATATTATAAGAAACTACTCGCGAAACTTCAGCGTATGGAAAGTCAAATAATAATGACGCAGCGAGTAAGAATTTCGGATATTCGAAAAGTATGGATTTTGTGTAAATCCTTCTTACGTTATAAATTGAATCTTTTGAACTTCTAGTGCTATGACGGCTCTACTCTATATTGGAATCACCGCAGTCACCTTCGTAATCATGGAAATGGTGACATGGTGTACTCATAAATATGTCATGCATGGATTTGGCTGGTACCTGCATGAAGATCATCATCAGCCAAAATATCAGGGTGTTTTTGAAAAGAATGACGCATTCTTTGTGATTTTTGCCATTCCAAGTATTCTATTATTCTATCTCGGTGTGGAGACTCCCCGAACCTTTCTGTTTTTTATCGGCCTCGGTATATTATTTTATGGCATTGCCTATTTTCTGGTACATGATGTCATCATCCACCGACGTTTTAAGTGGTTTCAAAATGTCAAATGGCCGTATTTACTGGCACTCAGAAAAGCACATAAGGTTCACCATAAGCACTTAGGCAAGGAAGATGGGGAATGCTTCGGAATGCTGTTTGTTCCGAAAAAGTACTTTAAACAGTATATGAAATAAATGCAGGCATATACCTACCTGGCAATCGATTTTGCCTGTATTATCATTCCTTTTATTGCCAGTTTTTACAGACCTCACCCATTCTATAAAACCTGGTTAAGTTTTATAAAGGCTTCTCTCCTTGTGGGTATCATTTTCCTGATATGGGACCAGATCTTTACAGTAAAAGAAATATGGGGTTTTAATCCCGACTATCTCACGGGTATATATCTGGGAGCCTTACCACTTGAAGAAATTCTCTTCTTTTTTTGCATCCCTTATGCCTGCGTCTTTACCTACTTTGCTTTAAAGTATTTGATCCGTAGAAATCCACTGCAAAATATCCACACACTCATCAGTCTACTTCTCATCTTAATACTGGGCACTCTGGCAGCTTTCTATATTGAAAAAGCATATACTGCCGTTACCTTTATATTATTATCGATCTATCTTTTGGTTTGTCTGTTTTTAAAAAAGGACATATCCTTCAACTACCTTGCCTACATCACCATTCTTCCTTTCTTCTTTGCCAGCAACGGACTGCTGACCGGTAGCCTAATAGACTCTCCCATTGTCTGGTACAACAATGATGAAAACCTGGGTATCCGGATGGGTACTATACCTTTTGAAGACACTTTCTACGGTTTTCTCCTAATTACACTCAATATAGATCTATTCAGATACTTTGAATCGAGAAAATCGCCAAGTCAATACAAATAACGCATGCAAATTGCAGTGGCTCAAATATCACCCCAAAAGGGCAATGTTACTCTGAATATTAAAAAGCACTTACAGCATATTCATCTGGCGACTCAGTACCAAGCTGACGCGATCTTTTTTCCTGAATTGTCGATTACCGGCTACGAGCCTACCATCGCAAAAAGACTAAATTTCACTGTAGATAGCGCCTTGTTTTCAGAGATAAAATCAGCCGCGGAAAATTTAAATAAACTGGTGGGCATTGGGGCTCCCGTCCGCAGTAAAGAGTCACCGTTAATTGGACAGATATTGTTTTATCCAAATGGATCAGTAAATTATTATGCAAAAAAGCATTTGCACCCGGACGAAATACCATTTTTTGACGGAGGCAACACATCACCTATAGTGACCTACAAAAACCTAAATATTGGTCTTGCCATATGCTATGAGATATCACAAGATGAACATATCAATGACCTCATCTCTGAAAGTGTAGACATCATCATGGCACCCGTGGCGAAATCCATAGAGGGAATTACTGTGGCCCATGAGCGGTTATCAAAACTTGCCAGAAAGCATGGCAAATCTATTCTTATGTCAAATTGCGTGGGCCCCAGTGATGATTTTATTGCCGCTGGACAGTCTGCCGTCTGGGGACCGGATGGTAACTTATTACAAAAGCTAAGTATTGAAGAGGAAGGAATTCTCATATTTGACACACTGACGAATAGCTGCCAAAAAATTGTGATATAGTGCTATGAAGTTGCATCAATTAATTGATTTATCTTGTCCGCTCATGGATAAAACTACTGTATGAACTTCTGCCATCAATTCCCATGCTGCATACTCCTAATCTTCTTGTTATCTGCCTGTACGGAAAAAGTTGCCGATTCTCAGGAATCAGGTTCATCCCCCAATATTATTTACATCATGGCGGATGACCTGGGTTATGGAGACCTGGGTGTCTATGGGCAAACTAAAATCAAGACACCTCGATTGGATCAGATGGCCAGGGAAGGACTGGTTTTTACTCAGTTTTATGCAGGGACTTCTGTATGTGCACCCTCCCGTTCAAGCTTGATCACTGGTCTTCACACAGGTCATACTGAAATCAGGGGCAACTATCAGTACCGCCTCCGCAATGGTCAGTACCCTCTGTCAGAAGGTACTACCACACTAGCAGGCGTTTTGAAAGAGGCGGGTTATAAGACAGGAATGATTGGTAAGTGGGGTCTGGGTGATCCCAATACAAACGGTAATCCCCTGAATCATGGCTGGGATTTCTTTTACGGCTACACCGATCAGGTATTAGCTCACAATTACTACCCCGAATACTTGTGGAAGAATAATGAAAAAGTCTACCTCGATAACGAAGTACAATATCTCGACTCGTCATTATGGCATGACGGATTGGGGAGCTACTCAACAGTAAAAAATGATTATTCAAATGATCTGTTTTTCGAGGAGGCATATGCTTTCCTTAAAGAAAATGCATCCAATCCATTCTTCCTCTACCTTCCACTGACCATACCTCACGATAATGGGGAGCAGTCTGACACCATGCGATGGGAGGTGCCTGATCAGGGGATCTACGCCGATAAACCGTGGACCAAAAACGAGCGTGATTATGCTGCCATGATTACCCATATGGACAGCTGCATTGGAGCCCTTCTGCAGCAACTACAACAGCTGGGCATTGACGGAAATACGATTGTACTCTTTACCTCCGATAATGGCCCATACAAGGACCATCCAGTCACTGAGTTTTTTGATAGCAATGGTCCTTTACGAGGTTTTAAGAGAGACCTTTATGAAGGGGGTATCCGAGTGCCACTCATCGTCCGCTGGCCTGAAACCATTGCTGCCGGTCAATCGACTGATCATGTCAGTGCTTTTTGGGACATCTTACCAACGTTCGCAGACCTGGCCGGGGCTGAGGTTCCAACGGAAATTGATGGACTATCTATGGCCTCCGTATTTGAAGGTGGTGAAGTCGAAAAACATGAAATCATGTATTGGGAATTTCATGAAGGCACGGGTGCACAAGCTATATTGAAAGATCAATGGAAGGCCATCCGAAATGACGCAATCACCAACCCCAAAAACGACATTGAATTATATAATCTGTCGACTGACCTGGGTGAAGAAACTAATGTGGCAGCAGATCATCCCGACATAGTAAGGATGATGGATTCTCTAATGCTCGCTTCCAGGACGCACTCTGACGTATTTCCCTTTTACGGAGATGCCTTCAAGAACTAAGGACTTTCTGGAATCCAAACGGCCATTGGATGGATGGCACGATGACCCCATGCATAGAATGGAATCAAATCAAATGATACAGGAGATCCATCTTGTTTACCTATGGCCTTTAGTACAGTAAGTCC
>JAUILM010000605.1 GCA_030432855.1 Bacteroidia bacterium | reverse complement strand
GAAAAGTAAACATCATCGGTCAATGCTACATAACCATGGGCAAATCCCCTGGGTACGAAAAATTGACGTTTATTTTCACCACTCAGTTTTACAGCGTGGTGCTTTCCATAGGTTGGGGAATCAGGTCGGATATCAACAGCCACATCCAGCACTTCTCCACGCACTACCCTTACCAACTTGCTTTGGGCAAAAGGTGCCACCTGATAGTGGAGCCCTCTAAGAACTCCCTTACTGCTGAATGCTTCATTATCCTGAACAAAGACGGTATTTATTCCAATGGCCTCGTATCGTGCCTGTTGATAGGTCTCAAAAAAATAACCTCTACTATCACCCCAAACGTCGGGTTCTATTACATACAGACCTTCAATACCCGTCTCAATCTTCTTTAATGCCATGAACCAAAGTTACTTCTTACGGAAATAAATACTGATGGGAACTCCACTGAAATCGTATTGCTTCCTCAACTGATTTTCCAGATAATTCCGATAGCTGGCCTGAATATACTCAGGATAGTTGCAAAAGAAGGCGAATGCAGGGGAAGATCCCGGTAATTGTGTTACATATTTGATCCGAATGAAGCGGCCCTTCTTGGAAGGTGGGGGATATTTCTCGATGACTTTCAACATGACATCATTCAGCTCCGAAGTTTTGATTCTTTGCTGTCTGCGCTCATAGACATCCAGTGCTGTTTCCATGGCCTTAAAAATCCGCTGCTTGGTTAGCGCCGAGATGAAAATCACTGGCACGTCATTAAATGGAGCTAGTTTTTTCTTAATCTTTGCCTCAAAGTCCTTGGCTGAGTTAGTTTCCTTCTCCAGCAGGTCCCACTTATTGACCAATATCACTACCCCTTTCTTGCGCTTCACTGCCAGTTGAAAAACACTCATGTCCTGCGATTCGATACCAGTAGTGGCATCTATAAGCAATAAGCATACGTCGGCCTCTTCGACCGCCCGAATGGCTCGAATCACGCTATAGAATTCAAGATCCTCATGTACTTTGGCTTTCTTTCGGAGTCCAGCCGTATCAATCAGGTAGAAATCTCGGTCAAATTTGGAATACCGTGAATGGATAGAGTCGCGAGTGGTGCCGGCAATATCGGTCACAATATTTCGCTCTTCTCCTAACAGTGCATTAGTGAGACTACTTTTTCCCACATTGGGCTGACCAACTATCGCAAATTTTGGCAGGTCGGTATCGAGTTCATCCGGTGTAGCATCCAGCGACTCTGCCAGTGCATCCAGGAGTTCACCCGTGCCGGAGCCAGTAATGGATGACAGGAAGAAAGTGGATTCGAATCCGAGACTCCAGAACTCATTGGCATCCAGCAGTCTTTGGTTGTTGTCAACTTTATTCACTACCAAAATCACCGGCTTACGACCGCGACGTAGCATATTGGCCACCTCTTCATCCAGGTCTGTAATGCCTGTAGTGACATCTACCATGAATATGATCACAGTGGCCTCATCAATGGCTATTTGTACCTGTCTTCGGATTTCTGCTTCGAAAATGTCATCAGAACCGTGAACAAATCCACCAGTATCTATAACGGTGAAAGGGATACCATTCCACTCACTGGTGCCATATAAACGATCTCGGGTGACACCGCTAATGTTGTCAATAATGGCCTCTTGTTCGCCAATCAGACGGTTGTAAAGCGTTGATTTTCCGACATTGGGCCTCCCTACGATGGCCACTACATTGGTCATAAGTTTGTTTTAGTTTTCTACTACCGATCGTATCCCATTCGCTTTAAAAGCAAATCGTCATCTCGCCAGTTTTCGCGTACTTTTACAAGCAGCTGCAGGAACACTTTCTTACCCAGAAACTCTTCAATTCTTTTTCTGGAATCAATACCTAATTGCTTTATGGCTGATCCACCTTTGCCTATTAAGATTGATTTTTGAGTTTTCCTGTTCACAAAGATAAACGCTTCGATACGTATCAAAGCATCTTCCTCCTTAAATGATTCGACCGCTACCTCGCAGGAATAGGGAATTTCCTGTTTGTAGAGTAGAAATATTTGTTCTCTTATGATTTCAGATACGAAGAAGCGCTCTGTACGATCGCTCAGCTGATCATCTGGAAAATATACAGGTCCTTCGGGCAACTGATCAATGACCAAATCCCGCAATTTGTCAGTTTGTACCTTCTTGAGAGCGGATATAGGCAGACATTCCTTGAACTTAAGCATGTCTTTCCAAGATGCTATAAGTTCCAGCACTTGCTGATCGGACATTTGATCCACCTTGTTTATAGCAAGAAATACAGGGCATTCAACTGCATTTAATTTTTCGATCAGGACATGATCCTTCGTATAGTTATCGTGTTGATCAGTGACTAGTATCATGATGTCAGCATCCTCAAAGGTAGTGTAGACATACCGATTCATTTTCTCGTGCATCTTGTAAGACGGATCATGCACAAACCCTGGTGTATCAGATAAAATCATCTGGAAATCTTCTCCATTGATGATCCCAAGAATGCGATGTCGGGTAGTTTGTGGTTTGTAGGTGATGATCGACATATTTTCACCCACCAGGGCGTTCATCAGAGTAGACTTACCAACATTAGGTCTTCCTATGATATTTACAAATCCGGATCTAAAGGTCATTGAATCAATTTAGTCAAACCTGCTGCAATCGACTCTACCTGCAGAATCAGTGCTTTAGGTTGAAATGACCTCCAATTTAGTACTTCCAGTTCATGATCGATGGGTGTGAACTGATGAATTCCTGTATCTAACATTTCCTGACGTACATGATCCAGCAGATTTATGAAGAAAAAGTACCCGTGCTCGTCGACTATGTCTTCAAACCACTCCTCATAGTAGCAGTCGTCAGACCCGTGAAAACTGAGTACATGATCCATGACCAGTATGTACTTGTGGATTCCCTCGTTAATGAGTGGATCGATCAAATTCTGTTTTAATGCAGATACATCATTCGTTAGACAGTCATTCCACTCACCTATCAATTCGATGATGGCTACTCCCTCATCATAGTCAGCATAGATGATTTTAGCATATAATGTAGTCGATCCAAATTCGTCCCACTGGGGATGAATGTAGTAGTTGTACACCAACTTGGTAAAGCGGAATTCATCATAGATCCGCCCGTAGTGTGGTGATCGCTTGTCTTCAGCGGCCACATAGCGGTCTCTCCAGAGATGATGCGGTTCTATGTCGTGCATATTTTGAGATTTCTATTAGGCGGAATTTAGAATTATTCGCTCTAAGATGTTAAGAATTAAAAGAATAATATTTTAGCATTTGTCGATTCCAAGGTAACAGTGATAGCAACCTGAATGTTGTATCTAATGGAATGATATCTGGTGAGAATATGCGCAAAATCGTTTTTACAGGACCTGAGAGTAGTGGTAAATCAACGCTCGCAAGATTGATCTCTGATGAGTTTGGCTATCCGCTGGTGCCTGAGGTAGCCAGGGCTTATTTGTCAGTCATCTCCGAATCGTACACAACAGATCACGTTATAGAGCTCGCGAGACATCAGATTGATGTTGAAAGTTCATTGGGAGCCCTTCACAGAGACTTTCTCATCTGTGACACATCTATTTTTGTACCGAGAATGTGGCTGCTCTATCGATTTGGGCTCAAGGATCAGTGGATCGAAGCAGAGTTTGAGCGTGGTAGTGATCGATTTTACTTTCTATGTGCTCCTGAGATACCCTGGCAAAAAGATACTTTCAGAGAAAATCCGGCCGACCGGTGGTCGCTCTTTCATATTTACCATAAACAACTAGCTGAAAGTCAGCATCCTTACAAGGTCCTTCGAGGTGACTTGACAGAACGAGTAGCAATAGTGAAAGAGGTTGTGCTTTCGAAAAATTGACGAGAACCAACTGGGTTTATGGAAATGATTATATCTTTGATCCGTTATCACTCGATGTGGGGTGCCTAAGTGACATGTTAAAATATAGTGTCGCCGGCTGAGATCATACCCATTGCTAGAACAGCTAGCAGGAACCTGCCCGGGTAATGCCGGGAAGGGACAGATTACCCTTCTAGAGTCATTGTTTTATGTCAAATGGTCATAATCATGTCTCGTATTTATTTATTTGCAGCCAGCATGCTGCTCAGTACTCTATGCTATGGACAGTTTCAATTTTCGGGAATTGTCCTTGATGATGACGGAATCGCCGTCTCAAATGTTTTAATTCAACTCGACGATCTAAAAACCGTCTCGGAT
>JAUILM010000604.1 GCA_030432855.1 Bacteroidia bacterium | reverse complement strand
ATAAAGAGCTGTTAGACTCGTAAGTGAGTCATCAAAATTTCTAAGCTTTTCTCCGTATGATTCGAAAGCTTTTCTATTTAAGCTTTGCAGTGACGCTTATTTCATGGCTCGCTTGCAATAAAGCCTCCGATATCTCCGCAATTATTGAAGAGAACAGGGAGATCTATGTGGCATCCACCCAGCTGCCCTTCAATACTACGGTGGTCCCGACTGATTCTGTACTGACGTACAGCACCAATATCTTTACCACTACCTTTTTTAGTGGTGCTTTAGATGATCCATATTTTGGCAAGTCTAAGGCTAGTCTGAATTTTCAAATTGGTATAAGTGAGGAGCCCGATTTTACCGATGCTATTCTGGATTCAGCGGTGCTGACGATTGCATATGACACCGTTCGATCTATTTATGGACCCAGTCTGAATCCCTTAGCATTCGAAATTTATGAGATCACCCGGGACCTCGATTTGGATAGTACCTACTATTCGAATGCCCAAATTGATGTGGAGGCAGAGCCTATTGGATTTATTGATGGATTATTTCCTCGTACCAAGTCCGACGTTTCGGTAGTAGAACCCGATAATCAAACTGGACGTGATACACTACTGGTACGTCCCCATGTACGTATACCTCTTACGGATGCATTTGGCCAAAAACTGCTTGATCTTACCCCTGATGATTTTGTCTCTAATGCAATCTTTAGGGAGAAAGTGCAGGGTATTCGTGTCCAACCTGTTTCGGATCAGGGAGGAATGGTGTATTTCATAGTCTACAACACATACAGCAGAGTCAGTTTGTATTACACGCAAAACGATACGGCCAAGGTGATGAACTTCCCTGTCAGAAATGATAATATAGCTTTCAACACCTTTGAGAATGAAGCGGATGGATATCCTGTTGGTGATCTTTATTCTGATGAATCCAGCTCAGACTCAATACTCTTTGTCCAGTGTATGGAAGGTCCGGATATAAGAATAGAATTGACCGATTTGTCTTCCCTGGAAGGAAGGACGGTCAATCATGCTGAAATTACTTTCAATATGACGTATATTAGTGGTGACGATACAGCGAGTTATCAGCCCATAGATCAGTTTATTCTATATGAGGTAGGGTCGCAAGGTCAACGCCTTCTTGTACAGGATGCCGCTCTCGCAATAGACGCTGGAAGTATCACTTTATTCGGTGGAGGTCCCACTATTAATTCTGATAACTCGGTATCATATACAATGCTAATTACTGAACAGGTACGTGATATTTTAAGTGGAGATGCCACTAACTTGATGACGCTGTCTCCCTTGTCCAAAGGCTCGGCACCTCCCAGATCAACTTTATTTGGGGCATCCAGTCAATCTGTATCTGCAGCAAAAATTCGTGTTACTTTTTCAGAGTTTTAATTCAATTTAATGAGCAATTCACCTGTTTTCGAGTATAATTCATCACGACCCATTCTCATCATTCCAGAATATGGAAGGCATATTCAAAATATGATTGATTACGCCAGGACTATTGAAAATCAAGAAGAGCGACAAAAGACTGCAGAGCTTATTGTCGATCTGATGGAGCAAATGGTTCCTAGTGGTAAACAGGTGGAAAATTATAGAGATAAATTGTGGAAGCACTTGTTTAGAATTGCTGACTATGATATCGATGTCGTAGCTCCTAATGTGGAGAACAAACGACCCACAGAGGATGAGTTGCGACCGAAGAGTTTACCCTATTCTCAATCAAAGATTGAATTCCGACATTATGGCAAGAATGTATCCAACATGATTGCCAAGGCCCTTACCATGGAAGATGGCCCAATCAAAGAAGGGTATATTAACATTATTGCCGCCTACATGAAGCTCGCTTACAAAAATTGGAACAGAGACCATTATGTTAGCGATGAGAACATTGCCTCAGATATCAAGATGATGTCAGGAGGCAAACTGAAACTGGACGATGAAGTCAACCTGGACATCCTGGGGGGAGTTGCTAAAAGTCAATATAGCAATCAAAACAATACCCGTAAACGGCGACGTAATCAACCCAGTGGAAAGCGAGGAAGAAGGCGTAAAAATTCAAGACATTAAGATTCTTATTAATATATTTGAGGGGCCGAAAGCCCCTCTTTTTTTTAGAGGAGTTATCAGCCAGATTTGTCAAACCGCTTGTAAATCACATTTCTTAGATGGCATCAGACGTATTTATTGTTGAAGGTGGTCATACACTTAAGGGAACACTCATACCCCAGGGAGCGAAAAATGAAGCGCTGCAGGTATTGTGTGCAGTCATGTTGACAGAAGAGGAGGTGGTGATCGAAAATGTACCGGAGATCGAAGACGTGAAACGTCTACTCGATCTGCTGACAGGACTTGGTTGCGATGTCAAAAGGCTGGCTGAAGGAAGATATTCGTTTTGTGCCCGTGATATTGATCTGGATTTTCTGGCTTCAGAATCATATCAGGAAAAAGCAAAAAGTATACGTGGCTCTGTGATGTTGATGGGTGCCATGCTGGCCCGGTTTAAGCGTGCTTTTTTACCCAAACCTGGTGGTGACAAGATTGGGCGCCGAAGATTGGATACCCACTTTCATGGCTTCACTAAACTGGGAGCGGAATTTAAATATGATGAGGATGACAAGTATTATCTCGAAGGGGCAAAACTAAAAGGCGATTTTATTCTTATGGATGAAATCTCAGTGACTGGAACGGCCAATATGGTACTCGCTGCGGTCATGGCAGAAGGGCATACGACCATCTATAATGCAGCCTGTGAGCCCTATCTCCAGCAACTGTGCAAAATGCTCAATCGCATGGGTGCCAAAATCTCAGGAATCGCCAGTAATAAGCTGGAGATTGATGGAGTTGATTCACTGGGAGGTACGACGCATCGGGTGTTACCAGATATGATTGAAATTGGGAGCTTTATTGGCCTTGCCGCAATGACCGGATCAGAAATCCGGATTCAAGACGTCCATTTCGATGAATTGGGAGTGATACCCCGTGTATTTGGCCAGATCGGTATTCAAATGCAGCGGGAAAATGATGACCTGATTATTCCGGCCCAGGATCACTATGAAATTCAAAAATTCATAGATGGATCAATCCTCACTATTTACGATAGTCCCTGGCCGGGGTTTACTCCTGACCTTATGAGTATTATTTTAGTAGCAGCGACTCAGGCAAAGGGAAGCGTTCTGATTCATCAGAAAATGTTTGAAAGCCGTCTTTTCTTTGTGGACAAGCTCATTGATATGGGTGCACAAATCATCCTATGTGATCCGCATCGCGCTACAGTGATAGGCATTGACAAAGAATACCCGCTGCGCGCTATCGAAATGACTTCTCCTGATATCCGTGCCGGTGTAGCGTTGCTGATCGCAGCCTTGTCCGCAAAAGGTACCAGCACAATTAAGAATATTCATCAGATTGACAGAGGCTATCAGTTTATTGATAAGCGTCTTAATGCGATTGGAGCGCGTATTGAAAGGGTGTAAGAAATCTACTTTTTCCGCTCGGTGACATAGTCTACAAGCTGTCGTAAGGATTGATTGGCCGCATTATCCTCAAATTCGTTGAGTATATCAAAGGCCTTTGACTTATATTCCATCATCTTGTCCATGCTGTATTCTAGTCCTCCTTTGCGCTTGGCAAACTCAATAACTTCTCTGACCTTATTTGCTTTATGGCTTTGATTCTTCACCATATAGATGATCTCCCGTTTCTCCGCCTTAGTGGCTTGTTGCAATGCATAAATCAGGGGGAGCGTCATTTTCTTCTCCTTAATATCGATACCCAGTGGTTTTCCAATCTGCTGCTTACCGTAGTCAAACAGGTCGTCTTTTATCTGAAAAGCCATACCTATGTATTCACCGAATTGTAAGATCTTCTCCAAAGATTCTTCGTCGGAGGTCACCGAGGCAGCACCTGCCTTGCATGCGGCGGCGATGAATGAGGCTGTCTTTTTCTGAATAATTTGATAATAAATGGATTCTTCTATATCCATTTTTCGAGCCTTTGCCATCTGAAGCAATTCACCTTCGCTCATTTGCTTTACAGGGACACTAAGAATCTTCAGCAGTTGGAACTCATCATTTTCAAGTGCCAGCAAAACGCCCTTTGACAATAGGTAATCACCCACCAAAACGGCCATCTTGTTTTTCCAAAGAGCGTTGATGGAAAAAAAGCCACGTCTTTTTTCAGATTCATCTACTACATCATCATGTACCAGAGTAGCCGTATGC
>JAUILM010000603.1 GCA_030432855.1 Bacteroidia bacterium | reverse complement strand
AGATAAATGGTTCAGATCATGAACGGTCCAGGTGGCCAGCAATTGTGACAGTTTTACTTTTCCGAAGGCAGGATGTGTGCCTTCTTTCTCCAGGTCGTTGGCATTCAGGTTATGTGATCGCAACTTTTCTAAATTTGCTACTCGTTTTTTCTCAAAGAGATCAAGAAGGTTTGGCAGACTTTCATTTCCATAGAGCGCCAGATGGCCAAACCGATCAAAAGGCTCCCAGGTTTCGTCTGGTGCATCCCTGAGGATCACCTCTGCTCTCGGCATCCAGTCCTCATCCTCACAGTAAATCAAATGCGCCAGCACCTGAATCGGACTCCACGTATCATCCCCTTCGTTTGACAATAACCATTCATCTGAAAGATTCGCTAATAGTGACCTCACAACATCAGGTGTCGTCTCAAGTATTTCGAGTGATTTTTCTAATGTAAAATCCATTGTATTACATCCTGTTTGAGGAGGCGAATTTAAAAGACTTTTCCGATCAAAAGGGCGTGTCCTCCTGCCTCTATGAAGGCCTCATGAGATTGGAATGTGCGATGTATCTCAATGATTTTCTGATATAAGTCTGGACTTTTTGCTTGAATTTCAGACAATCTGGATTCATTTTGAAAAATGAAACTTCGTGTGGAATACATCTCAATATCCTGTAGACCGACAGCACTCCAAAACGATTTGAATTCTGAAACAAGGGGATAATATCCTTCCTGAAATCCAGTAAGCGTTTCATTTCTGAAGATACCGGACTCAGCCACTTTCTGAAAGGTGGAGTCAGACACTTGATGTGGATTGTGAACGGCTCTGGAGATCAGTCCCGCCATCGCTGAAAATCGAGGAATAAATCCGATGATAATTAACCCTCCCCGACGGCAAACACGCAGAAGTTCATCAGCACATTGCTTTCGGTCGGCAGCGTCTATTAAATGATAAAAAGGACCACAACAAAAAATTGAGTCAAAGGACTGATCGGGGAATCTGGACAAATCAATGGCATTACCCACATGATATCCGTCCACCCCTTTTGTCAATCCGGCCTCCTCGATTTGATTTTTTGCCTGATCAATTAATGTTTTGGCAATATCAAACAAAGTCACCTGGTGCCCGGCTTTCATGAAAGCCATAGAATACCTGCCCGGACCACAGCCTAGATCAAGTATCTTTGCCTTTTCTGGCATAAAAGGTAATACGATCTGAAGTGTTTCCTGAAATTCCAAAACTCCGGCATCACTAGTCAATCTGGACCATTCGTCAAATTGATTATAGTATGCAGAAATTCTTGCAAAATCCGTATCCATCACAAGTGCTTTAAATGATGGACGTCTTAATAGAAAGTAACGTTACAGATCAGGCATTTATTCCAACACCGGCTGCCCCATCTTCAACTTAGGCAACCAGACCTCATCTACGATTTTTCGATAGGGAGCCTGAGATCCTGTACCCCGATCCTGGTGTTGAGATTTTGGTAAATACACGATCTGTTTATTCTGGGTCAGCTGATTCATACCGGCAATGATTCCTTCCGGAGGGCAGGTTTCATCCAATAGCCCGACTCCTACCAACACCGGACATGTGATATTGGAAGTGAAATTTGCCACATCATAGTAACGACTGGCCTCTCGAACTTTTAGAGAATCCTTGCCATCGGTGGCATAATACCACTGAGGCCAACCTCCTCGACGACCGAGATCCGGCCCGTGCATATCAAACCCTGCCGGTACTAGTGCCATAGCGGCGTCTATTTCGGGATGGAGGCCAGCGACCATTAAAGTCTGCATACCACCCTGACTGGTACCCATGACGGCAATGATGTCGCCATTCCAATTGGGATGGCCTTTTAAATATTCCACCCCCCGATAGCATGAAAGATACATTCTCAGGAAATAGCTACTGTAGCGATTTTCATTTCCAATCGCTGCATAATTTCTTAGATCATCCTGACTTTGTGCCCGGTAAAAATCAGGATCCTCATCGATTGGCAAGTCATGGGGATTAATGTTTAATGTCAGCCAACCTTTAGCCGCCTTATCAAGTACCCAATCCTTATTTAAACCATACACGCCTGCCCATTGCACAATTAAGAGGGCGGGAAATTTGTCTCCCTCGGCAGGCATGGCCATTTGCCCCATGATTTTGCTATTTCGAATATTATTCATCTGGACCTTAGCATACACGACGCCTTCCTCTTCTGTTTCATCACTAGTCACCGTATTCATCGGTATACTTTGCAACTCTTCAATTTTCTCACTCCAAAAGGCTTCGAAATCAGTGGGTTTTTCTGCGGACATTTCCAGTTTTTCTGGGGCACAAATACCACCAGAGACAACCCGATTTCTCCAGGAGTCATCACTCCCCCAGCGCACCTCAAAAATTACACTTCCGGGCTCCTGAAAAACGTAGGTGTAGGTATTACTCCCATCTCCGGGCACCATACCATCTTCTGAAGTCTGCAAGGCTCCTGGTAATATTCTATAGCGAAGATTTTCATATGAAGAATCCACCGGAATATTAATCTTCCAAACGGCCGTATCACCGACCTCAAATATACCGTCCGTTTCATTTTGCCAAATGGTCAACTGACCATATGAGACACAAAACAGACAGGAGAAAAATAATGTCAAGACAGCTTTCAAATCCAAATCCATAATCTGACTAATGCTAATTCTTACATTTTTTCCAGATCCGACCTACTGCTCCAAATCTCATAAATGGGATCACCTTTACTACTTTTTCCAGAGTGATGCCACGCACCATCTACTAATTCATAGTTAAAAGGAAGAGAAGCTCCTACTCTACTGTTATCTCTGGAGAAGAACTCGATATGTTCGGTATATACACCATCTTCGGTGGTATAGGTACCTCCTCCCGTACCTGAAAACTGCGCGGTCTCTGTATTGTACGCGATCCACTGAAATCGAGTACCGGAAAGAATTTTCATAGTCTTTCTAGGACCCATTTGTCGTGTTTGGATTTCACCAGTTCCATCACGTTTTCTACCCGTCATCAACCATGCACCCTGCAGGTCACCGGGTGTACCATCATCAACACGTGTCCATTTCACTCCGTCAACGGTTAAGGCATCACCTTCCATGGTATACGATAATTCAACCACGTCATTAACTGTTGATGCATCCAATGAATTAAACTCGAGGGTAAATTTTATTTGTCCGTTGTCCATAGCTTCCCAGGATCCACCATACGTTCCAACAAACTCATTGGCCTCATAATGTGTAGTAGAAAAGTACCCGTCCGTGACAATCGCTGTGATTTTCGTAGATCCTTCCATTCGCTCCCACGACCCAGTGAAGGATTGAGCATATGCGACAGTTACCATTGTGAGAAATACAAAAGTGCAGAGTGTAGTAGTGATTTTATTTTTCATAATTCAGCTTTAATGTAAGAAGATACAAGAGGTGTTCGATATCTACAATGATGCAACAAAAAATCGTACTATAAAATAAAAAATGGAGGGACATAGGAGACACCCCAGTCCGGTATAAAAAGTAGCGGTCATGGCACCGTATGGCACCAATTTCACATCTGTGGCAGCTAATCCCGCTGCCACTCCACTAGTGGTACCTATCAACCCGCCAAAAACCACCGCAGAATGTGGATTATCCAAACCAATATATCTAGCAAAAAAAGGAGTTCCAACCGTAGCAACTAACGTCTTTACTACGCCCGCAGCTATACTGATGGCTATAACCTCAGAGCTGGCACCCAGGGCTCCTCCAGTCACCGGTCCGACAATATACGTGCAAGCTCCTGCCCCAATGGTTGTGAGACTTTCTGCATCGGTAAATCCCATAAAAAAGGCAATTAAAGCCCCCATGAAAAATGAGAAGAATACACCTACAAAGAGTGCTACCGTCCCTGCCAATCCCGCCTGTTTGATCCTGTCCAAATCAGCACCCATGGCAGTAGCTACCACTGAAAAGTCCCGAAACATCGCTCCCCCTAACAGGGCTACTCCACCAAAAAGTGAATAATCCGCAATCCCATTTTCATCACCCAAAGTCGCCAGGGCAAGACCTAAGAAAATAGCAATAGCGACTCCGGGGAGTTTTCCCTGTAAGACGGTCTTACTCATGAAATTTGAAAATAACATCAGGAGGCCTACCAGGAGGAACGCGAATAATAGACCATTCTTAAGAAGGACATTTTCAATCAGGTCCATGCTCTCGCCCTATTTTTGAAATCACTTTTACCAGAGCAAAACCC
>JAUILM010000602.1 GCA_030432855.1 Bacteroidia bacterium | reverse complement strand
TGGTCAGTATACCGGCCATCATCCCCTTCTTCGAAATCCTGTTTGAACAGGTAGAGGTGATGACCGATCCGGTGGAGTTTGAATTTTCAGCTGATACGATTGGACAATGGGCACAGTATCAATATAGCCAGCTCATCGTCAACCATGGCAATCAAACGGCACTGTTATATATCTGTGGCTTCATTGTGCTGGTCTTTTTTCTTAAGAATCTTTTCCGCTATCTGTCGCTGGCCTTCCTGGTACCCGTGAGAAATGGCATCGTACGGGACATCCGGCAGGATCTCTATCAAAAGGTACTATCGCTACCGATGGCCTATTATTCTAATGAACGGAAAGGGGATTTGATTGCCCGGTTTTCAACAGATGTCCAGGAGGTAGAGCACAGTATTCTCAATGTGATTGAGGTCATGGTAAAATCTCCCCTTATCATCATTGGCTGTATCACTTTCATGCTCTATGTTAGTCCGGCACTGACGGTTTTTGTATTTGTACTCATACTTTTTACCGCATTGATCATCGGAGGTATATCCCGCACTCTTAAGCGCAACTCCACGAAAGCTCAGCAGACCCTGGGGCAGATCATTTCAAGTGTGGATGAGACTATCTCCGGGCTAAAAATTATCAAGGGTTTTGGCGCTGAAAAGTACTTCACCAGCCACTTCGACCAGCAGAACAAATACTTTAAAGATCTTCTCAATAAGATCTTGTGGCGACGGGACCTTTCCAGCCCTCTCTCTGAATTTTTGGGGATCATGACTGTGTCAGTATTACTGTGGTACGGTTCTAATCAGGTGTTCAATGATGCCCTGGAGCCCAGCACCTTCTTTGCCTTCATCTTTGCATTTTTTAGTGTGATTGAGCCTGCCAAGTCGTTCTCCAAGGCTTACTATGACATTCAGAAAGGATTGGCGGCAGCAGACAGGATCAATGACGTGCTCCAGGAGCCCATCACCATCCAGGAAGATCCCCAGGCCATGGAGGTACATGGATTGCAGCAAGGGATATTTTTTGACAATGTATCTTTTCGCTATGCTCCACACGAACCTGAGGTGCTAAAAAATATCAATCTTACTATTCCAGTGGGGAAGGTGGTGGCCCTGGTGGGTGCTTCGGGGTCAGGAAAAACCACTATTATCGATTTGCTCAACCGTTTTTATGACACCACGGACGGAGTGATTCGATTTGATAATCATCCAATTACCAAAATGCGAATGGAAGATTTGAGAGGTCTCTCATCCATTGTCTCGCAGGAGCCGGTGGTATTCAATGATACGATATACAATAACATTGTATTTGGCCTTACGGATGTGACATCAGATCAGGTAGAAGAGGCTGCACGGATTGCCTATGCTCATGAGTTCATAACAGCGACAGAACAAGGGTACCAGACGATCGTAGGAGACCGGGGAGTAAAGCTCAGTGGTGGTCAGCGACAGCGACTTACATTAGCAAGAGCGATACTTAAAAATGCACCCATTTTAATTTTGGATGAAGCCACGAGTGCATTAGATAGCGAATCAGAAAAGATGGTTCAGAAGGCACTCGACAACATAGTTAAAAACCGAACCGTTATCATCATTGCACACAGACTTTCAACCATCCAACATGCAGACATTATATTTGTGCTGAAACATGGCAGGATCATTGAACATGGACAACATGAAGACCTCATGCATCAGGGAGGTGAGTATAAAAAGTTTGTCGAACTACAAGCGTTTTAATATCGAGTGACCCGACTGCTACTTTATATTATACTATTGTTATTGCCATGGTCCGGACTTGCACAGCCGACCATTACCAGCGATGTATTTCCTGACACCCAGGATACGCTGTTCTATTTCACGGATCATCTGCCCCTCCACATAGACTACAAAAAGACCGGTCAGAATCAGCGCTGGAGCATGACGGGCCTCAAGGCACCCTATATTGAATACAAGAAAGTGTTGGCTGCCTCCTCAGGTAGACGATACAGCCAGATCAACAAGGGCGATCTGGTCATCATTGACGACCAGGGAGGAGAAACATACTACAGCTACATACAAAATCGACTGGACGTACTTGGCGGGACCACATGGACCAATGGAGCAGAGTCCATCAAAAGTGTCTGGACGTTAGAGAATGGACTGGCCTACCAGGTCACCGGACTTAAATATGGACAGGCTATAGATCAGGAAGATCAAATCTATATTACATTCTATGCAAAGGATCTGGGGGACCTGGCAGATGTACTACCACGAGGTGTCACTGAAGTAAAAATATCGGGTAATGTAGAACGAAGGATCGAAGTCAATGGCTTTGGCCAGCTACAGCTGCCGACCGGATACTACGATGTCCTTCGGTTGGATATCATGGACGATTTTCACCTCAATATAGATTTCCGACAAGGAGATGAGTGGGTCCGGGGCGATGAAGAAATTGCCTATCGACTCATCGGTGGAAAACACCGGGAACAAATAGAATTTGTAAATAATGAAGTAAAGCATCCCGTGGTACGTATCCACATGGGAGATAATGGTGAGGCCAGTCGCGTGGAATATGTCGCTCGTGCAGGCCAGGCGCACTTCTATGAGCGACCTAAGTCAGGACAGTGGTTGTATGCATATCCTAATCCGGCATTTTCAGTTGTGCGATTTAAATTTGTCGATCGGCCCAAAGGCGAGCATTATACGATTCGATTCTATAATATACTCGGTGAAGTGCTTTTCGAAAGACCTTATACCATCGGTCAGGAGCGTACCGTTGAAATAAATATTGGACACCTTGCCAAGGGAACCTACCTGTATAGTATCCTGGATCGAAATGATAAGAAAATCGTCACGAAACGGCTGATTGTGTTAAAACCTTAGACCTATTTATAAGCCTCAAACAAATCTCTACATAATGACCGCTTACTTATGAAGCATAGCTTACCGATAAGTGGTTATGACCTCATATTCCTTGGTACGTGCTGGCTATTATTTCTTTCAATGTTTTTAATTGCCATTCTCTTTCTTCTCTAATCCGTTTTTTTTCTTTTGGATACGCAAGTTGAACCGTCTTGATTGCATAATCAGAGCAGACCATTGCGTGTTCTTTCATATGTCCCACACCAATAGCCTGTCCAATTGTCCTTATCACATTTTTGGCAATTTCAGTTTCACACTTTCTGGCAACTGCGTGAATATTGAATCCAGCTTGTCTAACATCAGAGACGCTAGCTTCTCCAATTTGCCAAAGTTCATTGATTCTAATTCCGTTTTCAATGTCAGTCATCTCAATACTTTCGACTCGAGACAATGGCAGAATGTGTCTCGCACAACAAAGCGCCCATTTTGCCAATTCTTTCTGTTCAGTGGCTTCATATAGTTTGTCAATTTCCAAACGCAACTCGGAATGGTCATCAATTTTAATTTTTGGCTTTGTCGGCATATTCTATTTAAGTCTGGTTTTTTACTTACACATAGCTAGTACATATCTGAAATTTAGACTGGTAGATTGGCAGCACTTACCTGATGAAAAATGGCGACAAAATGCACCAGGGCCGCTAGCAGTACGAAGACATGCCAGATGGTATGAAACCACTTATTGATGTCCCGACTGTAGAAGTACGCACCAATCGTATATAGAATACCCCCTGCCACAATCAGCATGAAGGTAAGAGGCATGACAGCATCGAAAATCAAATAGACGGTGACAACACCCAGCCATCCCATCAACAAGTAAAAGATGAGTGATATCCAATCAGGTACTTTCACAAAACCCAGCTTGAGATAGAGTCCGATAAAGACCAGTGACCACATTCCCGCCAGAAAGAACCATCCGGATGATCCCTGGGCATACTCTAATAGATAAGGCGTATTACTGCCGGCAATGAAAAAGTATATCGCAATGTGATCAGCTTTTCGCCATTGTCTTTTCCGATCCAGATCCATCTCACGATGGTACAAACTGGAGGCTACAAATACCCCAAGAAACGTAATGCTATATACTACCAGGCCCGATAAAAGTGAACTGCTGTGCCAACCTTTAAATATCAGAATCGGACCGAAAACCAATACGAATAACACTCCCAACAGATGGGTCCAGAAGTGCATACGCTCCTCCTCCGGGCTGAACGATACAGTATTTGGATCCATAGTGATATTATTGCAGAGAATTATCGAGATAAACGTCTATCCTTATATGATCAACGTGCTGTGGTCCGATAAGTTGCCAACCCCACTGCAGAAGTTATCTTCTTCTTTCCT
>JAUILM010000601.1 GCA_030432855.1 Bacteroidia bacterium | reverse complement strand
CCTATGCGATGATAATGGTCTACTGCTACCCCAAGTGCTGCTATCTCACCTACTTTTCGATTATCCAGTGAAACAGTAGCTCTGACATATGACTGTGAAAAAGCCTGAACATATATAAAAAAGGCAGCTATCAACAGTAGGCCTCGTGACATGAATTTGGATTTTTGATTGAAGTGTGCAAATATAATCGAAGTCACTAAAGGTCACCCTCTTAGTTACTAACATTTATAGCACTGGAAGAGCGGACCTTGTGTCAGGTGACTGAGCAAAAATATTAAATTAATATAATATATAAATATGATTGATAGACAAGATTATGCCTTACTTTCCCTTCCCCTGCAAAAGCACCAGAATGGTGTAGAAGAGAATCTTAAAATCAAGTGCCAGGGAGGCATTTTCTATGTAGAGAATATCAAATTTCAAACGTTGTATCATCTGCTCTACCGTGCTTGCGTAGCCGTATTTCACCTGCCCCCAGGAGGTAATCCCAGGTCTTACCTTCAGCAGATGTTTATAGTGCGGAGCCTGGGCCATTATGAGATCAATGTAGTAGGATCGTTCAGGTCTTGGACCTACCAGTGACATCTCCCCTTTCAGCACATTCCAAAATTGTGGAAGCTCGTCCAGGCGCCATTTGCGCATGGTAGCACCAAAGGGTGTACAGCGTTCGTCTTTGTCATGAGAAAGTTGTGGTCCATCTTTCTCAGCATTGACATACATAGACCGAAACTTATAGATGGTAAATGGCTTACCCCCGTACCCAATCCTTTGTTGTTTATAAAATATCGGGCCCTCAGATCCAAGCCGAATACGTAAAGCAATATATAAATAGAGGGGAGCCAGAAGCGTCATACAGAACATAGAAACCAGCACATCAAGTAGTCGCTTGATCAATCGCTGCCAACGGGGCATCAGTCCCTGCTCGATCTCAATAAGTACCGCCCCGTAGACATGGTTCATCTTAACCGTTCCCAGCATGATATCGTACATATCCGGAATGATTTTCACGAGGAGGCGATCCTCAAAATCAAAGAGAATATCTAATATGGACTTTAGTTTGTTGTGATCGGAAGTCTCAATAGCTATGATTACTTCTTCGACTTTTTCTTCCTGAATTACCGTCGGAATATCAGGAATGCCTCCCAGCTTGGGGAGATATCGGGAAAGCTCATTACTACTATGCCCATTGGCATCTATAAACCCGATAAACTTATACCCAAGGCCCTTTCGCAGACCACTCATTTCATTATAAAGTTCTACCGCTCGTTCATTACCGCCCACGATCACAGTTGAATATTGGACCAAACCCGCCTTCAATCGACGACTGGCCCGCGTCAGAAGCACTGACCTGGATATGACGGTAAGGAAAAATTGCAGTACCAGGAGCACCACGAATGACTCGATATAGTCAGTATATTCTATGACTGCATCATCCAGAATTAGGGTAAAGAAGAGAAAAAGTACCCCAATAAGAATAAGCCAAAATGTACGGGCGATGGTACGAATCCTGGACTTGCGATAGATGTCCTTGTACTCGTCAAAGATAGAGTACAGCAATACCCATCCCAGAGGAATCAGAACAATTCCAATGAAAAAGTTTTCATCGTCCAGCATTTCCCAGCTGAAAGTGCTGTTTTCCCCACGCTTTCTATAAATGAAAAAGCAAGCCCAGGCAAGAAGGGCCATGAGAAAATCAAAAACTCCATAGACGATGATATCTCTCCTGCGTCGATCACTCACGGTCAGAAATGTAGCAATTTTAGATTATCCAGATAAATACTTTGGACAGCTTTGAAATTCGAATCACTAAAACTGGCTAAAAAAATGATTTGATACCCAGACCTTTGGAAATCCTGTATATCGGCTGTAAAGTTCACATAAATTTTTTTCCATTCATCGGATGGAAACAAACCCAGTTTGTACAGGGAGACAGGAGACGTAGATGCACTATGTCCTCTCAGGCCTACCGCCAGTGTTATGTCACTCTTATACTCAAACTCTAAGTATACTGGGGCTCCGTTATCCGGCAAATCATCATAAATAAAGTTGGTAGCGACCTCTAGTAGCGGATGATCACTTGTCATAGAACCTATGGCATATCTTCCTTCGATAGCATCCGTACCCTCACCCACAGACATAAAGGTCTCCTCATCCTCATCGAGATCCACGCCTAAAGAATTTGTGGATTCGAAAGACTCTACCATAGTAAACACTGCATTCTCACGATAACCAAAAGCGGGAACAAAAGTCACCTGAGGCGCCATCAAATCAACCGTTAAACGCTGGGTCTCGTAAAATGGATTAATCGTTGAATTGTTGGAAATCCCATTTTCACGAATTCCTGCAAAAAACTCCACCTGGGCTTGTTGCTCGCCAAGTATTGGAATAGAGGAAGGTACGGGAAAGATGCCTAGAAGTCGGTTATCCGCATATACATATAGCTCCGATATTTCGTGATGATCAGTACCCTGCCCCATCGTAGTAATCACATTAACCTCCGATACTTCCACAAAAGTGGGAATATCGGCCTCGCGATCTTTGCTGCATGCTACCAGGATGCAGCAAATGAAGAGGATACAATATGATTTCCAATGTGAGGTGAATACCATTCAGGTCATTTGCTTGAGACTATGATCTATCTCCTCTGAGATCTGGAAAGCCAGTGATAGTGCATTGTATGCTTCCTCCGTGCCTACTTCAGGGGACTCACCCGATTGAATCGAGTGTGCAAAACAGGATAACTCCATTTCGATCGCATTCACGGGCTTTACCTCAGGCACTTCAATTTCGATCTGTTTACTTCCATTAGCCGTTTCCAACTCAAAGACATTAATACTTTCGGTGAGACTACGCTTCGTTCCGGTATCACTCAAACGAATGATCTGTGCCTGACGCTCCAGAAAATCAACGCCAATGTAAGCATCCGGTTGAAACAGACGCATCTTGCGCATATTCTTAAAGGACATTCTGCTGGCGGTGACATTAGCCACGCAGCCATTTTCCCACTCAATCCTGGCATTCCCAATATCCGGTGTGTTACTGACAAGACAGACTCCATTGGCCAGCACACGCTTTACCTTGCTGGGTACCAAACTTAGTATGATGTCCAGATCATGTATCATCAAATCCAGGACCACGGAGACATCCGTTCCCCTGGGATTAAAATTCGCCAGTCGATGTACTTCCATAAACCGGGGATTGAGATCCATGTCTTTAATAGCTAACATCGCCGGATTAAAACGCTCCACATGTCCCACTTGTACCACTACCCCCTTATCTTGCTGTAATGATCGCAAACGTTGTGCCTCTTCCAGGGTTGCCGTGATGGGTTTTTCAATGAAAAGATGTTTCCCTTGCAGGAGTGCCTTTTCAGCTACTGCAAAATGTGTGGAAGTTGGGGTCACAATGTCCAGAGCCTCGACTTCCGACAGCAGTGCCTCCAGGGTATCGAAACTTTTTACTCCTGTTTCATTCGAGATTTCTTTTGCTTTCTGGCGATCGCTTTCATAAAATCCGACAAGATCAAACTCAGGCACCGCTTGTATGCATTTAAGGTGGATCTTCCCCAGATGCCCGACGCCCGCTAAACCTATTTTAATTGGCATGGTGACTATAGTACATTAAGATGCTTCCAAAAGCAATGGTCAGAACAATCAGTATGGAAGCCATCTTCACCGAAAATCGTACATACTTCACAAATGTTTCGATCTCTTCTCGCGAGTCAGGATACCTTGGCAGCACCTCCTCTCTTAGCTTTTCAAGGCTAAACACATGAGATGCTTCAAATTCTATCTGATTTCTAGTAAGGTAATGGTACAGCTTTAGCACCTTCCATCGGAAGTAGAAGTTGAGAAATAACATGGCCAAAAACAGACCAACGACTATTGAAATGAGAAGTATATACATGTCTTGTTCCTCAAAAGTAGTAAAACCCCGATAATGCATTAGAGTTTCTATTACGAGCCAACGCTACTGCAAATACGGATACATGAAAGCACTTTTCATGATCCTAAAAAACCAGCGCATCAAACCCACTTTGGGCCTTGAAATCTATTCTGCTTCGAATAGAAAGCCCACATCCACGTATGCAGATATGGGCTAACAAAACTTTCTAACATTTATCCTTATTATCCTAAGATGGATCTTCTACTTTGGTAGTAAATAATTGAGCACCCGTTTGCTTGTCAACAATCAAGGCCACAAAGGGTCGATCAAATCTAAAAGTGGGTGGAAGAGAAGT
>JAUILM010000600.1 GCA_030432855.1 Bacteroidia bacterium | reverse complement strand
TTTTTTTGAAATTATGGGCAAAAGAAAATCCCTCTTACGGGGAACTGCAAGAGGGATCAACCAAACTTACAAAATCGATTTTAGGATGTTGAACCGAACACTTACGTAAAAATTAAGTTATAAAAAATTTTTCTAATATGCTAGAATATTTAGATACTTTACAAGCAGTTCACATAGCACAACTATGTGGGCAGAACTCATGAAAAACACAAAATCCACTCTCGACCGTAGAGAGTTGCTTCGACATTTGCTCTGGGCAGGTTCGGGAAGTTTACTTCCAGGCATGCTGTCAGAGGTTCAAAAATCACCGATCGATACTCATTTACAAGATCTAAAGGTCTCCATGAAGTCAAACAACTCCTTGATGTCTGAAGCAATGCTGCGTAAATATTTGAAACCTAAAAAGATAATCACCCGTAGGATTCAGGGTGAAGACTATCACTTCTCTTTCGTGAATTCTGCAGGTCACCGGATAACGCTACGTTCGGAACAGGGCCATAAGAAAACCCTCATTGGTTAGATACTACGATCAAACTGCAATCGATCTGTCTCCGGTTTAAACTGTACTCGACCATTCTTCACGGCATGTTGACCATTTAAGAAGACATCCCTTACCCGTCCTTTAAATTCCTTATTTTCCAAAGGAGACCAACCACATTTGTAGTGAATGTTATTCTTCGCTACAGTCCACCAGGTTTCAGGATCATAGATGATGACGTCCCCCTGATAGCCTTCCCGTAGATAGCCCCGATCCACGATATCAAAACAATCTGCCGGGGCATGACTCATTTTTTCCACCACTCGCTGTATGCTGATCCTCCCCTGCTGATAAAATTCCATCATGATATTGAGACTATGCTGCACCAGCGGTAATCCACTGGGAGCTTGCAAGTAAGGTTGATCTTTTTCATCTGCTGTATGTGGTGCATGATCTGTGGCAATAATATCCAGTCGATTTTCCATCAGTCCCTCAAAGAGTGCCCTTTTATGTTGGGGTGCCTTGATGGCCGGATTACACTTAACTCGATTACCCAATGTAGCATAGTCCGTTGCATCAAAATACAAATGGTGTACACACACTTCCGCTGTAATCTTCTTTTCTGTGAGAGGTATATCATTTCGGAAAAGGGCTAGCTCATCTTCCGTACTGATATGTAAGATGTGTAATCGCGTTTGATGCTTTTTTGCTAGCTCAACGGCCAGTGAACTACTAAGAAGACATCCTTCCACACTTCGAATCAGGGGGTGCATATCTGCAGTGACTTCATCACCATATTTCCTCTTAAAATCTTCCAGATTCTTCAGAATGGTGTCTTCATCCTCACAATGAGTGGCAATCAGAAACGGAACTTGCGAAAAGATGGCTTCCAGCACCTGCCGGTCATCCACTAACATGTTGCCCGTACTGGATCCCATGAATACTTTGATACCGCATACCGTCCTGGGATCAGTCTTTAAAACCTCTTCAATGTTGTCATTGGAGGCTCCCATAAAAAATGAATAATTGCTGTATGATGTCCTTGCCGCAATGTCATATTTATCTTGCAGAAGTTCTTGTGTAAGTGCTGAGGGTTTGGTATTGGGCATTTCCATAAAAGAGGTGACTCCTCCCATCAGTGCCGCATAAGATTCACTTCCTATATCTGCCTTGTGTGTCAACCCCGGCTCTCGAAAGTGTACCTGATCATCAATTATACCCGGCAGGACAAACATTCCATAGGCATCAACCTCCTCCACATTTTCTGATTCTATTATGCCTCCCACCTGCTCAATCCTGCCATCTTTAATCAGCAAATCTCCCTCGATAACCTGCCCTTCGTTGACGATCGATCCATTCTTAATTAGCACACTATTGTTCATATCCTCAGATTATATTTTGACTTTCCAGATTTGCACAAGGTGATCAAAATTTAGCACCTTTCAAATAAAGAAGCATACCAATGGCTTCAAAGAATTGTTCGCAGGTAAAGCGTACCAGCTGATATTTCTTATTTTCAGCCCGGTAGAAATTCAAGTACGAAATCATGTTTGTGAATACGCGAATCGGGATATTAGGAGGAGGGCAACTTGGTAAGATGCTTTTGCAGGCAGCGAGCCGCTGGGATCTCAATACCTGGGTGATGGACAAGGAATTTGACTTTCCGGCAGGGAAAGTGACTAATCAATTTATCAAGGGAGATTTCACTGATGAAGAGCTGGTGTATCAATTGGGAAAGCACGTGGATATTGTCACAATTGAAATAGAAAACGTAAATACCTCGGCACTCCATAAACTTGAAGAAGAAGGCAAGGAAATCTACCCTCAACCGTCCATAATCGACACTATCAAGGATAAGGGATTACAAAAGGAGTTTTATCGGTCGCATGACTTACCTACCTCAGATTTCAAACTTTATGAGGATGCACAGGCTATCAGAAAGGCGGTCGAAGAAGGATCCCTTACCATTCCATTTGTACAAAAAGCCCGGACCGAAGGATACGATGGACGGGGAGTACATATTGTAAGGGTCGAAGATGACCTGGAGAAACTACTGGATGTAAAAAGTGTGGTGGAACACATGGTCCCCATCGATCGCGAAATCGCGGTGATTGGGGCAAAAAATCCAAGTGGAGATATCGCCATCTATCCTCCGGTAGAAATGCGATTTCACCCCACCGCAAATCTCGTGGAGGAATTGATTTCTCCGGCCGGTATCACACCAGATCAGCTTTCCACGATCAACGGATTGGCGCATGATGTCCTGAAGTCCTTTGACATCGTGGGACTGCTTGCCATTGAACTCTTCATTGCAAAAGATGGAAGTATTCTGATCAACGAAGTGGCACCACGTCCCCACAATAGTGGCCACCATTCGATTGAAGGTAATATGACTTCACAATACGAGCAGCATTTACGTGCTATTCTTGACCTACCACTGGGCAACACGGCCATCACAAGCCCTGCTGTCATGATCAACATTCTGGGTGAACCCGGATATTCCGGAGAGGCGTATTACGAGGGCCTTGAGACCTGTCTGGCTATGGATAATGTGCACATCCACCTGTATGGTAAATCCCACACCAAGCCGTTCCGTAAGATGGGACATGTAACGATTCTGGCAGAAGATGTTGAATCCGCCCGTCAAAAAGCTCGTGAAGTACGAAAGACCCTGAAGTGTAAATGCTAGCTACCACATCATATTTCACTAACAAAAAGATGAACCATGGAGAATAATAAATCCCCGAAAGTAAGTATCGTAATGGGATCTGATAGTGACCTGCCGGTAATGCGTCAGGCAGCCGATATATTGAAGGATCTGGATGTTGACTTTGAAATATCAATCGTATCGGCGCATCGTACTCCAGACCGAATGATGGAGTACGCAAAGGAAGCTCACCAGCGCGGTATCTGCGTCATCATTGCAGGAGCAGGTGGTGCTGCACACCTACCCGGTATGATTGCCTCCATGAGCCCTCTGCCTGTCATTGGTGTACCTATAAAATCTTCAAACAGTATCGATGGATGGGATTCTGTACTATCCATTCTACAGATGCCCGGTGGTGTACCTGTCGCAACAGTCGCCCTTAATGGAGCAAAGAATGCCGGAATACTAGCGGCTCAGATTATCGGCTCTGCCGATAAACATGTCCAGGGACAAATAGTAAAGTACAAATCAGACCTTGAAGATGCCGTATATGAAAAGGTCAATAAGCTCAAAGAGCGGGGATACGACGCCTATTAGCGTCCAGAATGGAAAAAGCCACTATACTTCTCGCATAGTGGCTTCTGTTTATTTCTGCAGTAATTTCTTACTTAAACTTCACTTCAAACTCTACCCTGCGGTTGAGTGTCCGTCCTTCGGCCGTTGCATTGGTAGCAATCGGACGTGCCTCGCCATACCCTACGTATGATAATCTTGATGCATCAATGCCTCTTGAAACCAGGTAATCATAGCAGGCTTTTGCCCGGCTTTCCGAGAGACTTAAGTTGCGATATGTATCACCGGTTGCATCCGTGTGACCACTGATGGCTATGCCATAATCCTCATATCGATTCAGTATGTCAATGATCTGATTTAGTACAGGATATGACTCACTACGCAAAGTAGAAAGTCCGACGTCAAACTGCACTGCACGCTGAGCGAATTCCAGCAGTTCCTTCACTTCACGCTCTACGACCGGGCATCCATTATTCGTAGCCAGTCCAATCGTCTCCGGACAACGGTCGATACCATCATGAACACCATCCGCGTCCGTATCAGG
>JAUILM010000599.1 GCA_030432855.1 Bacteroidia bacterium | reverse complement strand
TCGCAATACCAATATTGATATTTCGGGACTGAGTCATGATCGTTTACAGGCGGAAGGTAGTTTTCAATGGCCGGTACCCTATCAGGACCATCCCGGGACACCCCGGATGTTTACTGACCATGTGTTTTTCACTAATTCTCAAAGGGCCATTTTTAATACATCGGTATATCGCGAAACCCGCACAGAAATCACCACTGAAAAATATCCATTGATTCTGACTACAGGAAGATTACGAGATCAATGGCATACAATGACTCGCACTGGTAAGGTCAATAAATTAATGATGCACCAGAACGTACCCCTGTTGGAAATACATCCGGTTGATGCTGCAGTACGTGATTTAAAAGATGGTGGACTTGCCACAATCAGAAATGAACGAGGAACGGTTCGGGTAAGAATTAAAGTGACGGATAGTATCCGCGAAAGAGTAGTATTCCTGCCCATGCATTGGGGCAAAAAATTGAATGGTACGCTGGGAAGGGTAAATAATTTAACCGATGATCTGATTGACCCTACCTCCAAGCAGCCAAATTTCAAATTTAGCGCTGTCCAGGTGGAACCCTATCAAAAACCGGCGGAGAAAATTGTGATCGTAGGAGCAGGCGCTGCTGCATATCAATTTATTTGTTCATATCGGAAGGAAAATATGGAAGATTCCATAACTGTATTTTCCAAAGAGCCTGATGCCTTTTATAATCGAATATTGCTGCCTGATTACATTTCAGATCATTTGAGCTGGGAGCAACTGACTAAAATAAAGAGGGACGAACTGGTAAAACTGCAAATAAATGTCCAGCATGCCGCCGTTCATAAATTCGATCATGAGCAGAAATTAGTGTTTGACGAAGTAGGTAATCGATATCCGTATGACAAATTGATCCTGGCAATGGGTAGCCGACCGTTTGTACCCCGTGATGTTCCCACTCATTTACCTGGTGTATTTACCATCCGGCATCGGAGCGATGCAGACAATTTAAAAGAGTTCTTAGGATCGGGAGATGTGTCCTCTCGAAATAGACATGTTGTCGTGGTAGGAGGAGGACTTCTGGGTTTAGAAATGGCTGGATCACTTCGCCAAATGGGTGTAAGAGTTACCCTGGTACAAAGGGCTTCCAGACTGATGCAGCGTCAGCTTGACAGACTTGCCAGTGATTTACTTGCGGATATTTTGAGAGAACGTGGAGTCCAGATTTATTTTGATAATGAAGTGGATACTATTTTTGATCATGATGCGGACAGGACCTTGACCGTGACGCTCAAAAATGGAAAAACCATCCGAAGTCATGCGGTTGTTTATGCTATTGGTACACGTCCCAATGTAGAACTGGCTCGTGAAAACGGAATTGAATGTGGTAAAGGGATTATCGTGAATCCTTATTTGCAAACGAGTGACCCCGATATTTTTGCCATTGGTGAAGTAGCGGAATATAATCACCAAATTTATGGCATCACCGCAGCCGCCGAACAACAAGCGGATATTCTTTCTAATTATTTAAATGGTGACACCAGTATCTCCTATGAGGGCTCTGTCTCCATGAATATCCTTAAAATTGAGGGTGTTGATCTATGTTCGATTGGTAAAATAAAAGTGCCTCAGGATGACCCCAATTATGAAGAGATAATATTAATGGATGTCAGTCAGCGTTTTTACAAGAAATGCATTGTGCATCAGGATCAGCTGGTGGGTGCTATTCTAATGGGGGATAAATCAGAGTTTGCAGAGTTTAAATTGCTGATAGAAAATAAAACTGAACTTTCAGATAAAAGACAAGAGCTACTAAGAGGGAGTAGTAGTGAACCTGTCATTGGAGCGTTGGTTTGTTCCTGTAATAATGTGGGCCGTGGAAATATTGAGCAAAAGATTAATGAAGGCTGTGATGATTTTACTGCCTTGTGTCAGAAAACAGGTGCGGGTTTGGGCTGTGGCAGTTGTAAGTCCGAGATTCAGTCCATCTTAGATAAGGTGATGGAACCGGTTATTTAATTTCAAATCGCATGATGGAAGAAGTATTGGAGATAGTGGATAGAGAAAAGACGCTGAGCCTGCAAAGGGTGTTGATAAAAGGAGGTGTTTTGTCACCTAGCGAACTTATCCATATTCTTGATATCGCCAGGACTTTGGGACACACATCTATTTTATTTGGATCCAGACAGGATATAATGTTGCCACCTGCTCCAACGCAGAAGGTATCCGGAACTGACCTGAAGTCATTGGAAAAGGAGCTGGTCTCAAATCGATCCTATCAAAATATTGTCAGCTCGTATGTGACGGCTGATATATTTCCTACCACTAATTGGCTAAATGGTTCATCCTATCTATATATTCTTGAGCAATTTAACCACCAGCCAAGACTTAAGATAAATATTGTAGATCCAAAGCAAAGGTTGGTGCCATTATTTACCGGGCATTTAAATTTTATCGCCAGCGATCTTGAAGACTATTGGTACCTCTATCTGCGACTTCCCGGCTACTCGGTTGATGGCATGTATCCAGTTCTTATCAATAGTTGGGATATAGCCCCTTTATCACTGACACTTGAAAAACTATATACGCAGATCGATCATATTGATTTATTGTTTGATGAAGTGAATGAAGTGCTGGATATGAATAGCCGAACGATGGATCGAGACCTGAATCTACCTTTCAATCCATTTCCTTACTACGAGGGAATGAATAAAATGGATCGTGATCGATACTGGCTGGGACTCTATTGGAGAAATAATCAATACGATATACCCTTTCTAAAGGCACTCTGTAATTTATGTCTGGAAGTACAGGTGGGCAAAATCTGTATCACTCCCTGGAAGTCTCTAATTATCAAAGGCATTCCGCGTTCTTCGAAATTAGCCTGGGAAAAATTATTAGGAAAATACGGGATAAATATCCGTCACTCTTCTCTTGAACTTAACTGGCATATTCCTGTAGCGAGTGACCAGGCTTTGGCTTTAAAAAACTATCTGGTATCTGAATTTAATGCTGTTGATATCAGTACATATGGACTAACCTTTGGAATTTCTAACGGTGACCATAAAAAGTGGTTTACCTCCATTGTGATTGAGGAGAATTCCTTGTCAGCTGATGCTTTGGGGATTTCTTTAAGGCCTACCTACAATGTACATTATTCCACAAAATTCGATCCCAATCTCCGGGAATATTTGTGCTTTGCTCAGGATGTGGATCGGAGCGCATTACCAAATCTCCTCATTGAATTAAGTCATCAGTATTTTGATCAGCTGGATGACGAATCATCACATGACTCCGAACCAACTAAAAAGGCGGAAGTAGAAGAGGTGCAATATAATCTGTACGAGTGTCGGGATTGTCTCAGCACGTATGACAGCCGGTATGGAGACCCGAGTCAGGAGGTGATAGAGGGTATTCCTTTCGAGCAGTTGCCCAATACGTATACATGCTCAGTTTGTGGTGCGGATAAGCATCATTTCCGGTTGAAGCAGGTAGTACCCCAATAGTCATCGTCAATCATTTAGTCTCCCTGGGATAATTGTAAATTCAGAATACTTTCTCCTAACTTTACCTTATGAAGAAGTGGAGAGTACTAGTCGTAGGATGCGGCAACATGGGCATATCTCATGCCAAAGCTTATCATAAGATGGAAGAGTTCGAGATTGTAGGTCTTGTAAGCCGGGGCCCAAAATCCAGAGAATCTTTATCACAACTACTGGGAGGATATCCAACGTATGGTGATTTTGACAAAGCACTAAAGGATTCGAAACCTGATGTGGTTTCTATAAACACATACCCTGATACCCATGCTGATTATGCAGAAGCCTGTCTCCAGGCAGGTGCACATGTATTTATTGAGAAGCCTCTGGCCCTGACCGTCGAACGTGCACAATCATTGGTTGATTTGGCCCAGTCCAAGGGGTTGAAAATGGTGGTGGGATACATCCTTAGGGTACATCCGGCCTGGACCCGGTTTGTGGAGGTAAGCAAGACACTGGGTAAACCACTTGTGATGCGTATGAATCTCAATCAGCAAAGTGTTGGGAAGGAGTGGGAAACGCATAAATCACTTATGAACTCAATGTCTCCAATTGTAGATTGTGGTGTCCATTATGTGGATATCATGTGTCTGATGACTGATTCGGTTCCAGTGAGTGTAAGCGCAATCGGTGCTAATCTGACCGATGAGATAGCGGACGATATGTACAACTACGGGCAATTGCAGGTACGGTTTAAAGATGGTTCTGTTGGCTGGTATGAAGCAGCCTGGGGTCCCATGA
>JAUILM010000598.1 GCA_030432855.1 Bacteroidia bacterium | reverse complement strand
GATCATTACATTCCAGTAGCGGTTCTTTCCATTCATAGAGCACATCCATATTTTCCAGATCCGCCTGGTCTATCAAATAAAGTTTAGGATCAGATCCCACTTCTGTTGCGACCACCGCTTTTTGATTGTCATCTGTATTCCAGCTGCTATGCACATAGCCATTCCCCAGATTACTTCCATCAATGGCACCCAATAAATGCACATTGGATTTATCCTGCATATCCCAGATAAAGTATCCCATGTAGCCATGACTGCAATACGCTACATTATTGCGCACAAAAATATCATGGATGTAGTATTTGCTCAGCAAAGTAGTATCCGGATGTACGATAGTGTCCAGAGCTATACAATCCCATAGCACAGGGTCAGCGGGATCGGACAGATCATACACACAAACGTCCTGATTTCCCGGTATCCCCACGGCATACAACCGGGCATTATCTGTATCGATAAATATATTGTGGCCTCTGGTAAATTGCTGATCCAGCGATCCCACGTATGTCACTGTATCCGGCAGCTGTGACAGGTCATAAATAGTGACGCCCTTATTAGAACTGGGACCACTATCGGCAATGGCATAGAGATAGTGCTGGTAGACCTTCATATCCCGCCATGTGGAAGTATCTGACTGAAAAATCGCAAAGTTCTTTACCGGATTTTGCGGATCAGATATGTCGATTATATATATCGAATCCCGACCTCCCAAAATAGCGTACTCCTCAGATCCATTGACATAACCCCAGATATCATTAAAGGCTGAGCCACCCACTGGATAGGCAGTGGGATGATCCCACGCGCTTTCCAATGTCATGTTAAGCGATATGGGGGGAGGACAGGGTAATTGTGCAGAAATAAAGGAATAATGAAACATTATTCCTGACAACACAAGAAAGACTTTTTTTAATAACATATTGGTATCTTTCAGATGTGTGTCCGGCACAAATGTAATCGATTTTTTGATCATCGACAATGATATTACTAACCTCTACCAATCGAATATGATGCCAATCAGTCCGGCAGAATTTTTTTGTAACTTTTTGAGAAATATAACCAGCACATGAATCAACGAACTCGTCGAAAATTTATTCAAAGAACAGTAGCAGCAGCCTTTGGAAGTGCCATAGCCGTATCCGGTAAAGCTATCAATCCTAAGAAATTCCATCAAGATTACGAGGGAAATAAAGAATCCATAAAAATCACAAAATTAGAAACCTTCAAAGTCAAGCCCCGATTCCTGTTTCTCAAAATGCATACGGATGCAGGAATCATAGGTCTGGGCGAACCCATCACAGAAGGAAGAGCAGATACGTGCGCTGAAGCTGTGCAGGAGATTGGTAAATACCTGATCGGAAAGGATCCCAGGAAAATCACGCACCACTGGCAGGCAATGTACCGGCATTCATTTTACCGCGGTGGTCCCATTCTCACAAGTGCATTGAGTGGTGTGGAGCAAGCATTATGGGACATCAAGGGAAAAGCGCTGGGACTACCCATCTATGATTTACTGGGGGGACCCACACGTGAACGCATTCGCGTATATGCTCATGCCCGGACTCCTGAATCTATTCGGAAAGCCCGGGAGGAAGGCTATACTGCATTCAAGACAGGTGTAAAAAACAGTCGGCAATCGGGTATTGTAGCCTCTCCCCGGTTTATTGAAGAAGCCGCTGATAATTTTGCTGAGTTGAGAGAAGCGGTGGGTGATGACGCCGATATTGGTATTGATTTTCATGGTGCTATCAGTCCGCAGAATGCCGCTCTGCTGATCAAAGCACTGGAACCCTATCAACCCTATTTCATTGAAGAACCCGTGCAGTGTCAAAATGTAGATATCATGGCGGATCTGGCCAAAAAGACACACATACCTATTGCTACCGGAGAGCGGATTTTCACCAAATGGGGATTCCGGGAAATCCTGGAGAAGGGAGCAGCCAGCATACTTCAACCCGATATGTGTCATGCAGGTGGCATCTTTGAAGGTCGCATTATAGCGGGTATGGCAGAAGCCTATTATGCCGCTATTGCTCCACATAATCCTCTGGGACCGATATCGTTGGCAGCAGGTCTGCAACTGGCAGCAAGTATACCTAACTTCCTATGTCAGGAGCAGGTGACCTTGGGTGAAGGCTATATCACCAAGCCATTTCAGGTAGAGGAGGGATATGTACCCCTGCCGACCGATCCTGGACTGGGCATTACACTAGATGATGATGCCCTGGCTGATAAAATGGGACATGATTGGCTAAATCCCGAGACGTATCTGGAAAGTGATGGATCTGTAGTTGATTGGTAGCGGATTTAGGTTTGGTCTGAATTTGTTATAAGGGGTAAAAAACTCACTATCGAGTCTTGTGTACTTACCATATGGCTTCTTGGAGTCATATGGTAAGTACTTTTATAAAAGCCTGCTATTTTTGCGAGACCCAATCAGGTAGGAATGCATCAGGAGGATATTCAAGATTATATCATCAGCTTAGTGGGGGCAAGCGCAGCCAAAAAGTCAGGACATATGCAAAGTCTATGGAGTGGCTATGGATCAATCGACCGATATGCCCTCAAGGGTTCAACATATTCTTCAGTAGTAGTCAAACACATAAATCCACCTGATGTGACTAATCATCCTCGGGGTTGGAATACCAACATTGGTCATGAACGAAAATTAAAATCATATCAGGTGGAGATAGCCTGGTACAAGAATTATGCTGATCGATGCACAGCGGATTGCAGAATCCCCAAATGCCTGGGTATATATGAGTCTGGTGGAGAAAAACTACTCATCATGGAAGATCTGCACTCGGTGGGATTCCATAGTCACAGAAACAACATTACGATCAATGAAATGAAAGTCTGCCTCTCATGGCTGGCAAATTTTCATGCCCTATTCCTTGATGTCAAACCTCACGAGCTCTGGCAGACAGGTACCTATTGGCATCTGGAAACCCGGCCCGAAGAGCTGGACGAACTGGATGATCTACCCCTGAAAAATTCGGCATCTGCTATTGACGCCCTCCTAAAAGAGAGTCCATATCAGACCCTGGTCCACGGAGATGCTAAACTGGCAAATTTCTGTTTCAATAAGAGCGGATCAAAAGTGGCTGCGGTAGACTTTCAGTATGTTGGAGGTGGCATCGGTATGAAGGATGTCGCATACTTCATTGGTAGCTGCCTGCATGAAGAAGACTGTGCATACTATGAGCAGGAATTACTGGGTCATTATTTTGAGAATTTCAGGAAGTCCCTGGAAACCCATAATAAAGAAGTGGATTTCAAGATCATTCATGACTCCTGGAGTAAATTATTTCCTGTAGCCTGGACAGATTTCCATCGATTTTTAAAAGGTTGGAGTCCCGGACACTGGAAAATAAATTCTTATAGTGAGCGACTGGCGAAAAAGGTTTTAACCGAAATAGGCCAGGTATAATCACCACCATAAATCATTAAAAAATGTACCTAACAAAAAGTGACATCATTGCACTTCGACAGCATGCTATTTCAGCTGCATCAGAAGCTGGTAAAGTCCTTAGATCATACAGTCTGGAAAATCTTACTATCAATAAAAAAGAGCAAGCCTCCAGCCTTGCAGGAGCTGTTGTCACCGAAGCCGATTTAAAAAGTCAGGAAATTATCTCCGAGGCCCTTTTTCCAACCTGTGAAAAATATGATCTGGCTTTCCTGGGAGAGGAAAAACCAGATGATAAGCAACGGTTTACCAAGGATTATTTTTGGTGTGTAGATCCGTTGGATGGTACACTTCCTTTTACAGAGGGCAAGGAAGGATATGCCGTATCTATCGCTCTGGTATCAAGAGAAGGAGAGTCTGTACTAGGAGTGGCCCACAACCCTCCGACGAATCGAACCTGGGTGGCAGATCACCATGCTGGAGCCTTTCTCAATGGAAGCCCCCTTGCATTAGCTCACGATCCATCAACCCTGGAAGCCCTGTTTTTCGTTGATCGAAGTTTTCTGTCTGACCCACGATTTGAGACCACGAAGAATATTCTGCAAGAAATATCTGCGAATGCGGGGTTTGATAAGATTTCCATACAGTATTTTGGAGGTGCTGTCATGCAAGCCCTTTCGGTCCTGGAAGCTCCCCGAGCTTGCTATTTTAAGTTATCACGAGCCGGCAATACCGGTGGAAGTTTGTGGGATTACGCGGCTACCAACTGTATCTTCAATGCGGCAGGTGCTTATGTGTCCGATATCTTTGGAAACCCTATGGATTTAAATCGAAAAGAGAGCACGTTTATGA
>JAUILM010000597.1 GCA_030432855.1 Bacteroidia bacterium | reverse complement strand
AGTCGCCCACATAGAACACAAACCCACACTAAACATGGATATGATAAAAGATTTATCCATACTACTACCCTGACTCAAAGTCTTTACTACCATATAGACAAGTAGAAACCATACGACTGGAGACACAGGTTTGAAAATCTGAATAAACCAATTTAAAGCCTGGCGCAATTTTTCATTTAATCCCACAAGTATACCCGTCGGAATCGCAATCAACATAGCCAGCACACATCCTGCAAAAACGGTCAGAAGGCTTTTTACAATCCGATCTATAAACGAGGATCTACCCGTGTACACAAGAGTAGGTTTACCGGCTGCCGATAATTGTGCATTTATTTCAGCATTTTCCAAATAAAATTGATCTCTGGCTTCACGCAGACTCAAGTGATCCAGATATAAAGTCATAGCTGATTGATACACCTGTGCAGGACCCGGCAGAGAGTTAGGCTGACAACTAATATCACCACTCTGAATACAGTCAATCACTGCCTGTGCAGCCGCCTCACCCCTATCAACATAAGCAGCATCTATCAGTGCCTGTGCCTCTTTTTGGAATAGTGCCTGTGCTCCTACATGCCAGAGTGCTATGAATATTACAATAGATATTGCGGTGATGCCAGCCGATTTAAGAGACCTTACTACACTTTTACCAGAAAACCTTGATTTAATTCGAGAAAATAAAATGGCAATTTTATCATTAATTCCCTCCTTAATATATTCCTGTCCTACTGAGACTGATGAACTTCGAAGATTACTCATAATTCCTGTTTTTAGATACTGTAATTTTCCTCTTAATTAATTTCGTCATGATTACCAATCTCAAAGCTGTTGATATATCCCAGGGGATCTTTTGCATCAAATGTCTTACCATCAATAAAATCTGATGTGGGGGGCTTAAATCCATCTGTATCGGGGATTTCTGCGGCATCCAGATGCCCTTCTTCTAATAATTCACCAGCAGCTGCCATCCAAATATCAGGTCTGTAGATATCCTTGATTGTAGACTCATACCATGATGCCGGTTTTGGCTCAAGTATTTGTCCCCATCTACGCATTTGTGTTAGGAACCAAATACCATCTGAGTAATATGGATATGTTGCATGATATTTAAAGAACACATTAAAATCAGGTAGTGACCTCTTATCTCCCTTTTCAAATTCGAAAGTTCCCGTCATTGAATTGGCAATGACAACGGAGTCAGCTCCTACATATTCTTTACGAGATAGTATGCTCACTGCGGCGGGTCTGTTGCCCGGAGTGTCTAACCATTTACCTGCCCTGATCAAAGCTTTGGTAAGTGCTTTGGCGGTATTGGGATACCGCTCCACAAATTGTCGCGTCATCACAAAAACCTTCTCCGGATTATTTTTCCAAATTTCATAATTAGTTACTAATGGTACTCCTATACCTTTGAAGACAGCTTGTTGATTCCAGGGTTCCCCTACACAGTATCCGAAGATAGTACCGGACTCCATGGTGGCTGGCATCTGAGGAGGAGGTGTCACAGAAAGGAGTACTTCAGCATCCACCTGCCCCTGGACATTGTCCTCTGTATAAATGCCTGGATGGATTCCTGCCGAAGCTAGCCAATAACGAATCTCATAGTTATGTGTTGAAACTGGAAAAACCATCCCCATATTAAACTGCTTTCCCTGACTTCGATATGAGTCCACTACTGGCTTCATGGCATCTGCTTTGATTGGATGCAATGGTTTTCCATCGTCACCCGTCGGTACGTGTGGCTTCATTGCGTCCCAAATAGCATTGGATACCGTAATACCATTACCGTTGAGATCCATGGAGAAAGGTGTGACAAGATTTGCCTGCCTTCCGAACCCGGCGCCAGCTGCAATCGGTTGCCCAGCAAGCATATGAGATCCATCCAGTTCACCATCAATCACCCGGTCCAACACATTTTTCCAGTTTGATTGGGCCTCGATAGATACATATAGCCCTTCCTCTTCGAAGTAACCCAATTCCTTAGCTATGGCCAGTGGAGCCATGTCCGTCAATTTTATAAAGCCTAGCTTTAGTTGTGGCTTTTCGATTTCACCGGTTACTGCGGCTGCTACAGCTTTCGAAGTTCCTTCAGATGAGGGTACCTTCAGATCACTACCTCCACAGGCACTGAAAAGTAGAGTGAGAACCGATAAACTGAACCAAACTGAACGTATGTTTATTCCTTTCATAATGACTTATTTAAGTATTAATACTTATTTACGCTTCAATATTACGTAATAAATCAGTAGTCGACCATGATAAACTACGTATAATTAAGTATTAATACTGAATATTAGTGATAGCCAAACTGAGTGGTAGTCATACAAATGTCACGAGATAATGACATATAGTATTGATTATGATACACTTAGACAAAACCCAACTAGACGATAGGTGTCATAACCAAAAAAGTAGATTGCTAATAAAATACGTATCTGGAAGTCAAGGTTTCCGCTCAACTTCAACCCAAAAAGGAAAGATTCGCCGACCCTCTTGCTCATAGAAAGGAATGACATCGGCACTCAGCATGGCAGGTAAGTACACATTGGACATCTCGATGATATCCGTATTTCCCTCACTCTGCTGCTGTTGCACAATGGTATTTACTTCCAGTACCATCTTGCCGTTTGCCGGAACATTCTTTATAAACTTGAATCGAATATCATATAGCCCTGCTTCAATCTGTGTTAGCCACTTGCCAAAGATTTCTTCCTGGGCCCAAATACCCCTATCCCCTGAAGCATCATTTCTATTGAGAAAGACAGGATTCTCATATTGAGAACCGATATGAATTTTTGGAGGATTCACGAGATGATCTTCCGTGATCAGTACTGACCATATGCTGTCAAGCTTATACTTCAGTGTCGAGGCGATGGTTTTCTCATGCTCCACGATATTATCTTGTTCATATGGATCGCTATCCAAATTGTAGAGTCTGAACTTTTCAATAGGAGCATTATAATCAGTATGTGCTATCAACTTATATGGACCTTTTTGCACGGCCATATTATGATAGCGTTGGGGGTACCTTCGACTCCAATAATGAAAAAGTGTCCGCTCGGGCCATTCATCTGATCTTTGAGAAAGTAAGTGAACGAAACTTCGACCATCAATAACTCGATCTACAGGCATCTGCGCGTAGCATAACTCTGCCAGGGTAGGCAGAATATCGATGTGCGCTACTGTTTGATTAATTTCGAAATTGCCTTGACTAAAAGATGGATAGCGCAGGAAAAATGGCACGCGGGTACCACCGCGATAGGGACTACCTTTGCGACCGCGCATACCGGCTATATATCTCACTTGCTGAGGACCATTGTCGGTCATAAATATGACGATAGTCTCCCGCTCAATTTCCTCTGATTTCAGGGTGTTGAGAAGGCGACCTATATTATCATCAATATTTGAGACCATGGCGTACACTTTCCTGGCATCTTCTTTATTCTGCTCAGACATCTCCACCCAGGGTCTTCCATCATCGAAACCTTCTTCCGGATGAATGTCACGATACATATCCAGGTATTCCTCGGGAACCTGCAGAGGCGTATGGGGTGCATTGAATGCCAAATAGCAGAAAAATGGCTGACCTCTTTCATCCTCAATAAATCGAATAGCCTCAGAAGTGAATACATCTGAGCAATAGCCTTGATACTGCTCTCGCTTTCCATTATGCCAAAGTACAGGATCAAAATAGCTCGAGTCTCCCTCAAACCAGGTAGTAAAATCACCAACCTGACCCATGCCACCGCTCAAATGAATGACAGATTCATCGAAGCCATTATCTATTGGTCGGGAGGGATAGCTATCGCCCAAATGCCACTTACCAAAAATACCCGTACGATAATTAACTGTCTTAAGCATTTCTGCTATTGTCACTTCACTACCATGCATGATGGCTCCCCCATTGTATGTATCCCGGACTCCTGTACGAAGGCTATACCGTCCCGTCATCAAACTGGCTCGTGTGGGTGCACACACTGGAGATACATAGAAATTATTCAATCGGATACTCTCAGCAGCCAGGGCATCAAGATGCGGAGTCTTAATATGATGATTACCATGAAAACCAAGATCTCCATATCCCTGATCATCGGTGATAATTAAAACTACATTGGGTGGTGTGGCTCGCTGACCCCAGATGCTTACACAACCGTAAAAGGAGCACAAAAAAATTAAAAAAAATCTGACCATACCTTAGTTTGAATCTTGTTTGAGTTGCGATGCGACACGTAATATAAAGTTACGATTGAAATAT
>JAUILM010000596.1 GCA_030432855.1 Bacteroidia bacterium | reverse complement strand
ATGATCGATTTCCTCCTCCATTATCGATGGATTTGGAATTTCTAAAATGCCTTGTTTTTCGCTAGACCAGCTCCCCACATGTGCTGTGTTCCCGGAAATTATGGATTTCCTGAAAACTGATGTATAGGTGCTTGCTGCTGGCATGACCAGAAAATTGTGATTATTTACCACTATGTTTTCCTGAAATACAAACGATTCGATTTCGTTTCCCAGCCATAGTGCACTTTCGTAAGATTCCGTAATGATATTGTGTCTGATGCTAAATCCGGAAACATTATTAAAGAGTAATATCGCATTGCGGCATTCGTAGAAAATGCAATTTGAAATATCGATATGTGTCCCATGTGCCCAGACTGCTCCTTGTATTCTAGCGGTTTCTTTATCGCCTACAAAGAGACATTCCCTTACTATTAAATCATCCAGTGTCTGATCTTCTCGGGAAATCGGGTAGTAAAAGGGAACTTCGGGATTAGGGTTTCCTACGAATTTTATACCCTCAAGGAAACTGTTGAAATGCCGAGGTTGATGCTGCAGCCGTAAATCATTGTGCCTGACAAGGCGAGATCGAAGGCGGCTACCCGTAGGTAACCAACTAAGGATCAACGAAGTCAGGCGCAAGGAGAACGGCTGAATTTTAAGTAAAATCAATTTTATAGAATAATTGCCAGCGCAATCTGGGTATTTTAACAGTTTCCTAGGGTCACATGGTTTTCCGCCACTAGTATTCCGGTGGCATGTCTAAACTGAGTAGATGAATTATTACTTGAAATGGATTGGATGACTGGGACTTTTTCCATCGTCCATTGGGTGTCGGATGGCATTATCTCGGCTTGAATCGTGCATCGTACACTATCAGATAGCTGTCTTATGGGGTTGATGACCAGCTTATCCTTCAGGATGTGCAATCCGGGTGAGAGCTTGAGCGTGATAGAGCCTTGTCCAGTGAGCAAATTGGCTTGCATTACAGCCATTTCAAGTGACGCAAATGGTGCACTTGCGGATCCATCATTTTGATCATTTCCACTTTGTGGATTGATATGATACACTATTGATTGTGCATCAAGAGCGTTGGATAGTAAGCAGGTAAATAGAAGAATGACCACTCGTATCATGTTTTCTTTTGTTTTTGATAAGTGTCAATATTCTTGATTCGGTGGCTGTTCACCAATTTGAACAAAGCTCATTCCCGGGTCAAAAGGTGGTCATTCTTCTCTTGTACCGGGATATGTTAGAGAAGCATACCTCCTGACACTTCAATGCGTTGTCCGGTGATCCAGTGAGCTTCTTCTGAACACAAGAAGGCTACCACACCACCGATATCATCCGGCAATCCCACTCGGCCCAAGGTGGTGAGGCTGGCGATTTGTGCATTCAGGTCAGCATTGTCACGTACCTGACCTCCGCCAAAATCGGTTTCGATAGCACCAGGAGCGACCGTGTTGACATTTATCTGTCGGCCACCCAATTCCTTGGCCATATATCGCGTCATGGTTTCCACACCTCCTTTCACCGTACCATAGGCAGAATATCCAGGAAAGGCAAACCGAGCAAGGCCTGATGAAATATTTACAACACTTCCTCCATCATTTAGGAAAGTAAGTGCTTTTTGAGTGAAGAAGTAGACTCCTTTAAGGTGAATATTAACCATGGCATCAAAGACATCTTCCACGGTCTCCTCAAATGTGCTATATGCACCGGTACCTGCATTATTGATCAGATGATCAATGTGTGCGTTGCCATACTCTTTTAAAAGATATGACCTGAGATTTTGGAAGAAAGCGGCGAAACCGGATGTGTCTCCCGTGTCAAGCTGCAAGGCATGGGCTTTTCTTCCCAGTGCCTGGATTTCCGAAGTGACTTTAGTCGCCTTATCGACATTCTGATGGTAAGTGATGACGACATCAGAGCCTTTCTCGGCAAGTTTCAGGGCCATATTGCGTCCAAGTCCCCGACTTCCTCCGGTCACCAATGCGATTTTTTGTACTGACATTTTTCATTTTTTAAGATTCAGTACAAATATCCCCAGGGTAAGATCGTATCCTTTGTGCAGATCAATCCATTATTTGCAAATATCAAACCTGGGAGGGTCGGTAGGCCAGAGGTGTGATTTGAGCATGCTTTTTAAAGAAATTAGAGAAGTGGGCAACTTCCTCAAATCCCAGCGTGTAACCAATTTCAGATATACTCCAATCGGTTGATTTAAGCAAAATCTTGGCTTCTTGCAGTATCCGGTGATGGATGATTTCTGTTGTAGTACGCCCCGTATTTTCTTTAAGCACTTTGTTCAGATAATTAACATGAATGGCCAGTCGTGCGGCATATTCTTTCGGAGATCGTAATGGAAGCTGTTGGGAGGGCGAATCGATTGGAAATTGGCGTTCGAGTAGTTCCAGGAAGAGTGATATTATACGATTGCCTGAGCTGGATTTAATAGCAGGTTTGATGGAAGGTTGCATTTTCTGACCGTAATGGATTAACTCCAATACATAATTTCTGATGAGATCATATTTGTAGGGGTATTCCGATACAATATCTCGCTTCATCTTATTGAAAATCAGGGTTATATCGTCTGCTACTTCATCAGAAATTTCAAAGACAGGATAACCGCCAGACATATAGATCGGCATGGCATCCAGATTAATTCCACTTTTATCCTTGATGAGAAAAGTGTCAGTGAATACACAAAATGATCCGGATTGGTTCTCGTCCTCAGGCACCCAATGATAAGGTACTTTGGGGGTAGCAAATAGCAGTGCATTTTCTTTGATCTGGATGACCTTGTCGGCGTATTCGGCTCGATTTCTACCGCGTATCAAACTGATCTTATAGTAGGCCCTGCGATTGTACGGCATAGGATGACCCTGCTTGATTTTTCGCATAGTATCTCGGATATCGAAGACATTGAAGTGGCCGATATCTCTGTTGATACCGGGCGGAAGGAGGGAAGTTAAGTCTCGCTCCATGAATATCTCCGCTTCCCTATAGAAATCTTCGAGTGACTTTACTTCAACGGTCATATATGATCAATTTGCAAAGATCAAATATACGATGGTTATACATTATTTGCTTTACAGGTATGTGCTATTCTAATGTGCTTAGTCTTGCCTTTAGGGATGGGAGATAGGCACCTTGCTCAGCAGCAAGTGCGGGTACTTTTTCCAGGTCGTACCATGAGAACTTAAAGAAAAGGCCACTGTCTTCAATACCTGCACTGACCTGATGCGTGAATTTGTCAGGTGATTTTCCTTCAAAGAGTAGGGCGAAAAAATGACGTTCATGTATTTCTGGTTTTTCTGGGTGCAGAAATTCATCTTTACCGAGAAAGAAAATCGATTGGAAGGTTTTTAGTCCAGACTCCTCCCAGACCTCTCTGACAACTGCTTTTTCCACTGACTCTGCCTTATCCACAGTTCCTCCGGGTACCTGAAGTCCCGCTTCTGGAAAATCGCGATGAGAAAAAATTAAAATTTGCCACCCATTTTCGTGTTGTCGAACCACATAGGCCAATACTTTTTCTACGATGGGGAAAGGTTTTGTTTTTACTTTCATACGATGACATTAAGCGTGGCAGCCGGGGTAAGAAAGTCATAATTGTACACGTATGTAGCCGGCCACAATAACCAGGATAATCAATTGCAATAGAAACAGAAACATACAGAAGATCGTCCGCACGAAAAGCTCAAGTTTTTCATACCTATTTCTAAAGGTGCTGAGTATCATCAAAAATATGGTGAGATAGACAAGGGGGTTAAAGATCAGAAGCCAGTTGAAAAATAACAAGCTCACAATTCCCACCACGGTTGCCTGACCAATGATAAATGCGCTTATGGTAAGATGTTCGGCCAGGTTAAATCTTCCAAACATGATTTTGGTCGCAAGACTAAACCAAATAATATTCAGGATCCAGAAGTAACGAAGATATAATTTTATGAAGCGACCGGATTCATAGCCTAAAGTATATAATTCGGAATCTTCTCTGGTGCTGGAAGTAGGGGTGTGCAGTAGAGATTCTGCAATCAGATAGATGGTAACTGAGATGATAAGGTATGACATGGGATTATAGATACCCTTACGTTTTCCAGCGAGAAAGTCGAGGATAATGAGTCTTGGATGTAAGGTGAGTTCCTTTACGTTGTGCAAAAATCCTCTGTCCATATTGGTGACGGTAGAGACGGCTGACATGGCAAGTGATTGGAAAGAAATGCGAGGAACATTGGCCTTCTCACCACATGCAGGACAGTAGGGACTTTGGTGGT
>JAUILM010000595.1 GCA_030432855.1 Bacteroidia bacterium | reverse complement strand
GGATGTTCAAAAAACCGGCGTCTTATAGCATGTACTCCGTCCACAAAAGCCTTACAGGCAATAAAAGGATCACCTCCTATATTCCAACCCTGGGAAGAAATTGGCCCATCATATCCGAAGGCAAACAACTTGGCCAGGATCCACGCCATATCTATATCTCCATCATTGAATCGGGCCGCCCTGAATCCCGTGTCACTGAAGAGACCATTCGTTAATACCACATATCGCAATCGGTCCATCCAGGGATTAGCCAGGACAGTGTCGATATCATCCGAGTTCTTATTTCCAAACCAATGGTGCGAGCAGAAAGCTGATCCTATGCTCTTTGCCTGGGCTCCCTCCAAAATTTTGAAAGCTGACTGAGGTGTGTCACATATCCAGTTGATATGAGGATAGAGTGACCCCACCAACTCGTACTCCCTGCATGCAGCATCAAAGGCAGATATGATCTTATACGCTCTGGCCCAGTGACGATCCTGAGCTTTGGCTGATCCCCGCTCAGCCACGGTAGTTCCTCCCAGTTCTTCCGTGCCACTCAACGATAAGGTACAGTATGGTTGCAAAGGTGATTCACCGCAAACCCTCACATTTTCCATAATACGTTCTATTTCGTCATCGATGGTATCAGCCAATCGATCGATAACAGCCCGAGTGGTCATATGAAAGCCCCACACCTTGAAGCCCGTGGACGGCGTCAGGTCCATAGCTTCCTTCCAACTATCGGAAGTAGGATCCTGTCCGGCAAATTCAAAACCATCAAACCCTGCATGTTCTGCCGCCGCAAACTTTGACTTCCAACTGTAAGACCTCCCCTGACCTGCATGAAAATTGTCAAAAAGGATCAAAGGATTGTCAGGTATTGCCTTTCCTGAATCTACTTTTATATCATTAGCTGAAAGCGTGACACCCAGTCCGCCTAAAGCTGTACTTCTTAAAAAATCGCGTCTATTCTTCATACTCATCCTTATGGTAGCTCAAAATAGTGAATTACCGAGATGAGAAAATGCTGTACCATGTTCTTTTGAGGGAGATGCACTGATTCATCTTACCTGGACTGATGCCTGATTTCGCCTCGCTGTTGGAAACAGTACAAGGTAAGTCCTTAAATATGGAAATAGGTTGCGATCTGAATAGCATCACTTTGGATACTAAAACAGTGCGATAAAATCATAAAATCGTATCTTCTGACTAAAGAATGAAAGTGACCAGCATGCAAAAAGCCCATAAGTCGACACAAATAAAAAGAAACCCTTGAGTGATCCTGTAAAAAAGTTTGGTACTGCACCTGTATTTTTTACTGCCATCTCCACTATCCTGGGTGCGATACTTTTCCTGCGCTTTGGTTATGCTGCGGGAACCGTCGGTTTTATCGGTGTCATATTTATTGTCATCCTTGGCCATATGGTGACGATTCCCACATCACTAGCTATTTCAGAGTTAGCTACCAATAAAAGAGTAGAAGGTGGGGGTGAGTATTTTATAATTTCCCGATCATTCGGATTAAATATTGGCGCTACTATAGGCATTGCCCTTTATTTGTCTCAAGCGATTAGTGTGGCTTTTTATGTCATTGCCTTTACTGAGACCTTCCAATTCCTCTTTGACTACATTGCTGCAAATTACGACTTCATCCTCCCCCGACAAGCCGTCAGCCTACCCATCATGATTCTTTTGGCCGCGTTAATTCTCAAGAAAGGTGCTAACCTCGGCGTAAAAGCGCTTTATTTTGTGGTGGCCATTCTTGCTTTGTCTCTTATCTTATTTTTCCTGGGAAGCCCTGATACAACAAATGAGATCAACTTCAATCTTGGAGACGCTGAATTTCGCAACACCGGGCAATTCTATATGGTATTTGCCATAATCTTCCCGGCTTTCACCGGCATGACTGCTGGCGTCGGTTTATCTGGTGACTTGAAAAATCCCTCTAAATCTATCCCATTGGGTACCGTCACCGCTACTGTCCTGGGAATGATCATCTACTTCTTCATCGCATATAAGTTAATCAGTTCTGCAACACCCGAAGAGTTGATTGAAAATCAATTTGTAATGAGCAACATCGCACTTTGGGGTTGGATTTTTATCCCATTAGGTCTTGCTGCCTCTACGATTTCGTCCGCTTTGGGTTCGGTAATGGTAGCCCCCCGGACCTTACAAGCATTAGCAAATGACAGATCGTTTCCTATTCAAAGAATAAATCAATATCTCAGACAAACAAGAGCGAAAGATTCTGAACCCGTAAATGCGTCCCTGATTACATGTATTATTGCATTGGTGTTTGTGGCTTTAGGCAATGTGAATATTGTCGCCCAAATCATCTCTATGTTCTTCCTTATCACTTATGGATCACTCTGTTTAATATCGGTACTTAATCATTTTGGATCATCGCCATCCTACCGTCCCTCATTTAAATCGAAATGGTTCATATCTCTGATCGGATTTATCACCTCAGTGTATGTCATGTTTAAGATCAGTACCGCTTATAGTCTTCTTGCTTTTTCGTTGATGACCTTGCTGTACCTATATATCAACTATATCCATAAAACCAGAAAAGGCCTTTCCTCTATTTTTACCAATACCATCTTCCAGGTAAACCGAAACCTTCAATTATTCCTGCAGAAGAGTAAAGTAGTTAAATCTTCAACCGACTGGCGACCCAGTGTCATCTGCCTTTCCAAGAATTCATTTGACAGAGACAATGCTTTCAAACTGACCAATTGGATCTCTTACAAATATGGATTTGGCACTTATCTGCATAGAATTGAAGACTACTGTTCTAAGAGTTCGTTCGAAACCTCAGAGCAAATACTAAATCGGTTAATTCACAATTACGGTGATGGAAGTCATGTCTACATCGATACGGTCATTTCGCCTTCTTACACATCTGCCATTGCTCAGGCTATCCAAATACCCAGCATTTCAGGTATGGAGAACAACATGCTAATACTAGAATATGATAAAGAGCAGCCTGATGATCTGGTAGACATCATCGATAATTTTAAGTTGATAAACTCCAATAATTTTGATGTTTGCATCCTTGCTTCCAGTCGAAAACCCGTGATTTATAAGAATGGAATTCATATATGGATAAAAACAACCGACTCTGAGAATGCGAACCTCATGATTATATTAAGCTTCATTTTACTTGGTCACCCAGATTGGAAAGACTCCGATATCAAGATCTTTGATATTTGTAAAGAGGAAGAGATCTCGGCAGTAAAAAAGGAAATGAATGAATTGATCGAAAAAGGAAGGCTACCCATCACCTTGCAAAACATAAAGATACTAACTACCGATTCAGGGAAATCCTATAAATCCATTATTAATGCCCATTCCTACAATGCCGGATTGACCATCATTGGCTTTCACGAGGACAGCTTAAGACATCTGGACACCAACACATTCGATGGATATGATGATCTCGGAAATATTCTCTTCGTTAATTCCTTTAAGAAAAAGATCATCGAGTAAATAAGGTCAATAGTAAATCTTTATGGCGCTTCTCTAATTATCAGAGGTAGAAGAAAAAAAAGGTTTTAATTATAGTAATGAACACTTTGGCACGCTACCCCATCATGCATTGAGGTGTCGCTTGTCGTCCTGTCATGCTAGCAACTATTTAATATTTTGTCTTAAAAGCAACCATTGTAGTCTATGCTTACTGTTAAACCATCACGATCTATTTATGGAATCAAGACATCAAAGTACTCTTCACTATAAACTAATATGAAAACATTTCTTTTCATAGTGATTGTCCTAAGTTTTTTTTTGACCACAGGTTGTCACAAAGATGAATACTTACATAATGAGCTAGAAAGAGTCAATCCAGCCCAACTTTTATATAATAAGCAAGATAGTGATGCAAAAATAATTGCCACATCCAGCTCCTACGTAAACATTCATCTGGAAACTTCAGGCATCATACAATGGGGAGATTATGTTGGGTCAAGCATCTCCGTCATATGGGACGCAAAATTCCAGAAATCCATTTGGACTACAGGTCAGAAGAAAGTAGTATCCGGGGATTTAACGATAATTATTGAAGGGCAAAGACCCATTCATCTCATCAAGGCTCCTCTGAATCATTGCGTCGAAGGTTGGCACCTTTATACCGATCATGGTACTGGAGAGCAACATTTAGATTATAATTATAGGGGACCTGGTTCCTGCACGGGAATTGATCGCCCAGTCAGGATTGGAATATTTGGTCATCAGTCTATCAAGAAAGGGGGTATTGAACAAGTTCAGATCTATATGCG
>JAUILM010000594.1 GCA_030432855.1 Bacteroidia bacterium | reverse complement strand
ACGTCATGATCTTTCTATGCTTTCTATAGTACACCGGACGTCCTGCCTTGATCGCCGCCTCTATATCAATCGATCCGGAATACTGCATAAACTCCTGTATGGCAACACTGTTTTTATAGACAAAATAAGCCATCGCATCCTTTGAAATATCAGACCTGAAATTACCATCTGCCACCTCAGCTGAAATCATTTTTTCGAATCCTTTCACCACCTGATCCAGGAGTTGATCATAAAGTTTCCGTACAGGAGGACTGTTTAAATTGCTTTGCAACCGATGCAGAAAATGGCATTCCAATGGATGATCCCGGTCAAACTCCAATCCTTTTTCATACAAAGCACGGAAGAAAGACCAAAATGATGAAAAATCCGACCTATCTATGGATACATATGCTTTCTTAATCCCTGTACAATGCTCGATCAGGTAAATAAACAGATCATATTTATCATCAAAGTATTGATAAAAGCTGCCCTTGGCGATACCCAGAGTCTTGAGCATAGAAGATATCGATGCTTCCTGGTAATTCCTGAACGTAAACTCCTCCAGAGCGCAACGAACAAACTGTGCTCTTTTCTTATCATCAAGGTTCTGAAAAGTGATGCTTGGCATATAAATGTGACTACCCGGTCACCAATGTACAAAATTTTGTGACCGGTCAGTCACATTGCAAAAGAATAATACTAAAAAATGTCTCCGTCTTTCCATCTACGAATGGTTTCCGGTATTTTTAATAGCAGATGAAAAGAAAGATCATAATCTATATCCTTCTGGGTGTTTTTATCCTGGCCGCGATAGGAATCAGTATTTATATGCATCGCATGGTACAGGGATTCCATCCTGACAGCAAGATAGATCGAATGTTGGCTGCTGAAATTCAATTTGTGGATTACTACGTACCTTTCGAAAAAGACACGCTCTTTGTAAGAACAACCGGAAATCCCGATAGTACGCCCGTATTGCTGATCCACGGTTCACCGGGTTACTGGTCTGACTGGGAAAACATATTAGCCGACCGCTATCTTAGAGAGCACTTCCAATTGATTAGCTATGACCGGCCGGGATATGGAAGTACAACCGTACCCGTCACCGCCGATCTAAAGGTCGAGGCGAATGCAGCTTTGCAAATTATGGAAGCTCTTGGAAACCCTGACACGACTCCATTTATAGTCGTTGGCCATTCGTATGGAGGTCCGGTTGTGGAAGAGCTCATGTTAAATTATCCTGATAAAATTGAAAAATCAGTTTTAGTAGCCGCTCTCTTAAACCCTGACTTTCATCACCCTAAGTGGTATAATTACCTGGCTGCCTTCCCCTTGTTTAAGCCCTTGATACCCGGGCCATTGAGACAAAGCAACAAAGAAATGTGGTCACTCGACAAGGAGCTAGCCGATAATGAGAAGCAGCTGAAAGACTTCGACATTGCGACAATCTTCATTCAGGGTGAAAAAGACATTTTGGTGCCTTTTGAGACCGCCGCTTTTTATAAGCAATATGACACCACAAATATTAAGTATATCTTACCCAGGGATTTAAATCACTTTACCCCCTGGAGTCATCCACATCTAATTATTGATGCTATCAGGAATTGATGCATCGGTAAAATTATTAGCAATTTGTAAAGGCACATCATTTCTTTATCTCCCAATACATTACGAAGCTCAAAAAGCATGATGAGGCTACATAAAATATATAATAGCGTGTATAATCGGTTTAGACTTTTGATGCTCACATCTCTGACAACCCTACTCCTTGGATGCATTGGCCAGCAAACTTCATCCATAAATCATGAGACACCTCCCAATGTTTTATTTATTTCGATCGACGACTTACGGCCCGAACTAGGTTGCTATGGCAACGAAGTGGTAAGGTCACCCCACCTAGATGCACTGGCGGAGGGAGGTTTTGTTTTTCAGAATCACTTTGTCACAGTCCCTACATGTGGTGCTTCGCGATATAGTTTATTGACGGGATTGTTGCCCCGCAGCCGATTTGCCCTGAGGAACAGCATTATAGCGGATAGTATTTCCATTCGACCGGAAGGAGAAAAGGCAGAATCTTTCGTCCATCAACTGAAGCGATCAGGTTATTACACCGTAGGTATTGGTAAAATAAGTCATTCGGCTGATGGACAGGTGTATGGATATGAAGAGCAACCCAGTGGTATACCTGAGCTCCCCTACAGCTGGGATGAAAGACTTTTTGATGCCGGAAAATGGGAAACGGGTTGGAATGCATTTTTCGGATATGCTGACGGAACCAATCGACAAAGCCGAAAGAAGCAGGTGAAACCCTACGAGCGTGGTGAGGTGGAGGACAATGGATATCCCGATGGACTCACTACCAATCTGGCCCTGAAAAAGCTCGGGGAATTGTCTGAGAGAAGTGAACCTTTTTTTCTAGGTGTCGGATACTTTAAGCCGCATCTGCCTTTCAATGCTCCAGCTAAATACTGGGACCTGTATGATACCAGCCAAATGAAATCAGCGCCCTATCAGGATATTCCTTTTCTGAGTCATCCATCGAGCTTGCATCAAAGCGGTGAATTTAACAACTACGCGTTGGGAGAAGAGAAGGCAGGACTTGATACGACCCTAAGCCCATCCTACGCAAAACACCTGCTGCATGCGTACTATGCCTGTGTCAGCTATATTGATGCTCAGGTTGGAAAACTGGTCGCCGAATTAAAAGCACTTGACCTTGATAAGAACACCATAATCGTCATATGGGGTGATCATGGGTGGCACCTGGGGGATCATAGAGTATGGGGAAAGCATACGATCTCTGACCGTGCGCTGAAGAGCACCTTGATTTTGGTTGATCCACGGAAAACGATGGAAGGTAAAGACATTGATGAGGTTGTCAGCACTATTGATATTTACCCCACTTTGATGGATCTGTGTGGTATAGAAACTCCTTCTCATATCGATGGCAGGAGTATGACCGGTCTATTGGATGGTAATGGGGCATCTTCGTGGGAGAATAGCGCCTTTAGCTATTACAGAAATGGGATTTCAGTAAGAACTCCTAAATATCGGGTCACCAGATATTTCAGGGAGGAAGGGCCCGAAATCGAACTTTATGATCACCTGGTCGATCCCTTCGAATCCCGAAATATTGCGGGCGAAAACCCAGCTATTTTAGAAAATCTACAAAGCCTGATTACTCAGGCCGACAAACATCAAATATATTACGATAATTAATATGTATACTCTAAAACATATCAATGTCTTACTAATAGGCATCGGTCTTATTACAATCATCGGATGTCGTAATGAGGAGGTTTCCAGGCCTAATATTTTACTGATCATGGCCGATGATATTGGCTTTTCAGATATCGGATCCTATGGAAGTGAAATCGAAACGCCCCATCTGGACAGGCTGGCAGCTGAAGGAATGCGTTTCAGGACCTTTTACAATATGGCAAAATGCAATCCCACACGATCTACCATGCTGACCGGTCTTTATAATGGTGGTCCCGGAGCGGTTCATCTGGCACACCTTACCAAGGAGGCCGGGTATTACAACATCATGAGCGGAAAGGAACACTTTGATGGGTGGGTACCTGATTATTGCAATGCAGAAAATGTTTTTGACCATTCTTTCTACTTCTGGGCGACTACGGAGTATTTCCTGCCACCATCCGGAGCCTTTGAACGCCCATTTTATTTAGAGGGTACTGAGATCTCAGCCTCAGAGATTAAGCATGAAATCAGCCCAATGTATAAGACTGATTTTATCACCGACTATGCTCTGGATTGGCTTGACGAAGGTTTTGACCGAGGTGATGATCCCTTCTTTCTATACCTACCTTATCATGCGGCACACTATCCACTTCAGGCAAGACCTGAAGACATCGCAAAATATCGTGGAAAATATCTCAAGGGGTGGGAGTCAGTTCGCAATGCTCGATTTCAAAAAATGAAGGCAATGGGTGTCATCGAATCTGCGACAAGACTTAGTAAACCAGAAGGTAATTTGAACACTAAGCGGGGGCCACTCATTCCTGAGTATACTGACTATTACACCTGGGATACATTATCCGATGATCAAAAAGACCTCCTGGATCTGGAAATGGCGGTTTATGCTGCTATCATTGATCGGATGGATCAAAACATCGGACGGGTCCTGGCAAAACTAGAGGAAGAAGGAGCTCTTGAGAATACGCTGATCATGTTTCTGGTAGATAACGGTGCCTGTCCATTTTACAGTAATAAGATCCCGGATGTACCACCTGGTACCGCAGACTCCTATTGGTGTCTTCGC
>JAUILM010000593.1 GCA_030432855.1 Bacteroidia bacterium | reverse complement strand
TTTTTTGATAACTGAAGACCAGCCAGGCCTCATAAATTTCTTCGGGTGCGGTTGGTACAAATTCATCCGGAACATTAATATTGAATAGGGGGTAACTCTCGGAATTTGCATTTGACTTTTGTAAGTCAGTACCGGCTATTCGTGTCACATAATTATATGCCTGCATGGTATCCAAATCAGGACCATCAAATCCAAAGTTATCCCAATGGGATAAAAAATAAGGATTATCATCTTTTGAAGTATTGTACCCCACTGTCGACCACAGTGGATAGTACACCCCTGGCTTAAAAGCTCCAGCAGGAAAATTAGCTTCGAGTACTGTAGTGTCGTCAACCCGAATTTCCACACCCGTCGCACTTAAGCGCACATCAAAAGTCCTTCGCACATTAGGGTGCATTCGTCGACCAAAACTTGGTAAATGAGTATCCGCACTACGTTGAGAGGCACCAGCAGAATTGATCAAGCTCACAGATATTTCATTTCCTACGGCTCTTAGTCTGAACATATCAGCCGGAAGCCCCGTATCTCCGTCTGTATCGAAGAAACTCAAATGACTCATAAGATCGGTAGGGACCGGACTAAGATCAAGGTACCAAACGCTGCGGCCACTAAATATTCCATCCATATCGAATACGATCCTTCGCTCTACATTCTGCTCAATTAGCATTTTCTTTCGAGCCCTCTGCGCTACCAGGGATCTATCTCCTGCTCCATCATTTCGAGTGCCATTTAGCGTATGCACATGGCATTGCTTATTGATAAAAAATAAATTAAAACGTGGATCGGTCTGGGGTCCCATGGCATTGTTCCATTTCAACTCATCAGCCGGGCCCTCCTCCCAATTGAAATCATCGAAAAATGTCATAGATGATCTTAACTCGGCAACCCGGCTACCATCTCCACCCTGGAAGGTCATCTCTGTTGCCGGACTCACAACCTGGCCTAAACCATTGATTTTTTCGACCTTCAGATGATAGGTCACGTTATTAGCCAGAGGTTGGATTTGGACAATGGGATTAGGAGTCACCACCTGATACGGATTTTCTGAAGTACCAATCACAGTAGTGCCCGCACTATTTTCATTTGCACATCCCAGTGCAAAATCTATGTTACTCACTTCACCAGGATCCGGCCACCATCTTACCAGATAGCCTGCTGGATCCAGTCCGTCAGTTCCTATTGTCCATAACTGGCCTCCATGGCCAGCATGAGCATCAAAATCCATTTCTATAGTGACCACATGATCATCCCGGTCAATATGGACAGAAGGTGCAGGATGAGTACTCTGAAAGGCTTTGGCAGGAAGAAATGCCAACAGCAGAACAAAAGTTGCAAATATTGAAGCGTAAGGTTTTCCACTCATACAGTATGAAGATTCTGAGTATCTCCTGAAAGAAACTACCAGATTTTTTGTCTGAAGTTCAGCAAGGAGTACATGAAGAGCGGTCCGGAAAAACTGTCTCGAGAAGTGCTAAAAAAATTTAACGTAAGACTTTACGTATTATTACTGACTAAGAACAAAATTTCCTGATAATAATGACCGGGTATCAACTAGCTGAAATCAATATAGCTCGTATGAAGGGTGTCAATATTTTAGACTCCATTATGCAGGAATTTGTCGATAATCTCGATCATATCAACGCATTGGCCGAAAGTAGCGAGGGATTCATATGGAGACTAAACGATGATAGTAATAATGCAACACAACTTAACCCCTACAATGACGAGCAGGTAATTGTCAATATTTCGGTGTGGAAAGATGTCGAATCGCTTTCGGACTTTGTCTATAGAACCATGCATACCGACTTCCTCAAGAGACGAAGTGAGTGGTTTCAAAAGTTTGGCCAGGCCTATTTCGCTATGTGGTGGATTGAGTCAAATGACTATCCCACAGTTGCAGAAGCTACACATCGCTTGCAACACCTGCAAGATCACGGTCCCAGTCTCTACGCCTTTAATTTTAGAGAGAAATATGAAGCTCCAGAAAATAAGTAAAATCAAGGGATTAACGTCAAAACTCCCAATCGACTATTATTGGCAAATGATCTGATACATATTGAGTAGTATCATTAACAATGATCGAAGCTTCTTTGCATTCGCCAGGAAAATACGTATTAGTGAAAACATAATCCAGTCTGCGCAAATCTCCGTGCTCACCTTCTTTCGGGATTAATGTCGGAAAGGTACCCGGAAATTCGTATCGATCATTTCGCTTTGAATATTCGAGATCCAAAAAATCTTCATCTAACAATTTCTGAATTACACCATAATCTAATTTATTGTTGTTTAGATTGTTTTCCGTAAAAGTACCATCTCGTTCAGCAAAAAAAGGCTCAAGGCGACCATGAGCGTAAAACAAGCTATCATACGGTGAGAAGGTATTAAAGTCTCCAGCCAAAACCACCGGACTTCCTTCTGGTAACTCTTTAATATTATTTAAAATTTGGTCAATCTCTCTATGTCGCACTTCCCAATTGCTGGGATGCAAATGAATCACATAAAAATAAATATCCCTGATCTTCGCTCGGATTACTCCATGATGAAAGCCGTCGACATATCGTTGCACATCTTCTATGACATATCGAGAAGTGATACCTGTCGGAAAACCTTCCTCTTTTAACAATACAGAATAGCTATGATCCCATGTAGCAGCGTCCTTGGCTAATTGATCCGGAGTGTATTCATTCAGCTCCTGAAGGACTACTACATCGGGATGTTGATTGTCCATCCATTCGAGCCACGTTTCTTTACGATCCGGTACTTTGGTAAATCCATAAAAGACATTATGGGTGATCAGTCGAAGGGCCGTGGATCTATCTGTACGATCTGTTTGATCTGCACATCCGAATAGAGTAAGAAGTGGGACCAGAAAAAGAAGGAGATATAACTTCATTCCCTTAAGATAATAAAGACTTGAGTGCTTCCAATGGCTTTTGTTCTCTACAATTACCTGCAAATTCCATAGTGAAAACTTACCACATCTCTACGGGTGCACCACTAAAACGACTTGGTGAATTTTCCATATCCAATCATTTTGTCACTATCGACAATACTGATAAAATACATTCCAGTTGGGAGATTCGGAACGGCGATACGTATGAAGTTCGTTCCCTGACGGATTAATACCTTTTCATAATAGACACGATGTGCTTCCGAATCAAAAACCTCTACAAATGCTTCACCTGAATTATCCCTGTTCAACTCCAGATTTAAGTTGTTTTGGACAGGGTTTGGTGAGATAGTCAACTTTAAGTCTTCTCTTGCAATATTTTTATTCAAAGTTATTGGATTAGGATTATCAATGCTCATGAGTTGCTGGTCCATCCAGTCCCACCTTGCCACGAGAAATGACTTTAAATAATCTACTTCCTTTTGGTACGTGTCACGACTTTCAAAACCATTGGTTTCCCGCCAAAAATTCACACCTAATACAGGCCATTTTTCAAATTCTCTTGCCTCTGCTTCCAGTGAGAGCAGGTTAGCTATAGAGTCTATATATGCTATAAGTTCATCAGTCTGGAAAACCGTTTCACGTAAGGTTTCCCAGCGCTGACGCACCGCATAGGCAAAATATGGATCATCAAAAAGTTTCTTCCAGAAAAAGGGTGTATTATTAGTCTTTGGATGTTCAAACATCCAGCCTTCTACCACTCCATCATCGGGGTAACTGGAATTACCTGAAGACTGATCAAAATCCCAGACAGGACCCGCTTTCAATTTTTCTTCCTTTTCCTTATGAAAATAGGCACTCCATCCATAGGCATCACTATTACGGATGGCCTCTTGCAATAAAAGCTCATCGATAAAGGAAGCTACATCAATGACACTGTGATATCCACTGATCGAATCCGTATACTCCTCACTCTGCATAATTGCCCGAAAATTATCATCATATGCTTCTATGTAGTTAAGTTGCTCTGGCTGCACATCCTCTATCTTCGGATATTTTAAGAGCCTGCTTTTTCCAAAATTACCCCCTTGTCCGGTGACTTCATAAATATACCCTCCGGTAAGGTCATCCCCGGATGTCTCATCCTCTTTTAGTTTATTAATATCGACCCGGTTTTTATCGCGCTTTATTTTTTCCATCAGAATATAGATACCCTGATACTGACCATTTAGTACCACCTCTACCAGACGACATCTACTTGCCCATCGACCCATTTGTCGTGACATGTGCATAGCCAGAGGATTACGGATAAATGTATGGTCTAAATAAGAAGCCCGAAGTACCCAATCTGCTTCCTCCGGCATACCCAGGAG
>JAUILM010000592.1 GCA_030432855.1 Bacteroidia bacterium | reverse complement strand
CATGACCTCCTCTTCGGCGCGGGTCAATTCCTTCATGTCTCTATCTATTTAACTAAATTCTTAGTCAAAACTAAAGACTTAGTTTGAACAATGCAAGCTTTCGAACTAAAATTTTAGTTGAAGATTAATAGTACCTCCTTTTCGCATGGTAAGATCAGGTCATATTGGCAAGGTTCTGGTATTGTACAACACGAATCATCCTACTATCTATGCACCTGCTAAAATTAAAACCATCAATCACTTGCATTCTTCTTATTCTATTTTTGTCCCTTACTTATGTAGGTACTGTCAATGGACAGATAGGATCTGATATTCTAAAGGTTGAAAATCAATCAGATCTCGACAACCTCGAAATTTCTGATACAATCAACAAGTCCATATATTTCATAGGTATCGATGACGAACTTGATTACAGCAGGCTCGCTGACATAAAAGTGATAAATGGGTCACTTGAGTTTTATGACTCGGAAAGGCTCACCAAACTGGATTTCTTTTCAAATCTGGAACATATTGAGGGACGGTTCCATATTACTGACTGTCCACTTCTAACACAAATCGCCTTCCCCATCCTACTTGTGGTAGAAGAAATAATTCTTATCAATCTTGAAGGAGAAATCGAAGTGCACCTACCAGAACTATCTAGCGTACGATCAAATCTCACGCTTCATGGCTTCAAATCCAAATCAAACCTAGAAAACCTATTTCCAAAACTAACACATATAGGGGGAGCTTTGTCCATTGGTAAATGTGACATGACTGCAACAGGTTTCATGCAGTTAAAGTCTCTAAGACATTTATATCTTACTGACAATGATTCACTAACTCTTATAGGATTAGATGGGCCATTTGATAGTCTCTCGATAGGGATTAGTCAAAATAAGTTCTTAGAATTAGATGGTTTAGAAGAGGAGCTTACATATATAGACGATTTCAGAATTACGTATAACGAATCCCTTTATCTAAAAAATCCTTTTCATGCAAAAACAATCAAAGGTTCAATTAAAGTAAGCGAAAATAGTTTCTACACACCCTTTATCATCAAAGCAGATAAGGCGGGAAATCTATCAATTACGAATAACACTTTGATCGATTCAACCCTAGTAGATATTAGCAGGAATGGTAAGGTTGAATTTAGAAATAATGCAGGAGGAGATAAAGTATTTATCATATGTCCTGATAACTGTGGATCCATATTTATACAGAACAATTCAAGCTTTAACGACATATACATCTCTGCAAGATTTGATAGTACATCATACCTTGGTATAAGTGAAAACGAAGATCTTGAGAGAGTAGCGATTGTAAGATAAGTCACACGAATAGTATCGAAGTCCAGGGTAATGATAATCTGTCAAAAATTCATGGATTTAATGAATTGATTGAAGTGGGGACAGGATTGAGGGTTGCTGATAATAAATCTCTGAAGAGTTTATTAAGTTTTGACAAGCTGACCAAAGTAGGTGGTTCACTGGATATACTGAGAAATCCACGTTTATCGGAGATTAGTGAATTCATTGCACTAAGATCTTCATCTTCTATCTGGTTTCAACAAAACAATAGTCTCGCAGAATTGAGGGGTTTCGAAAATTTAGATTCAGTAAACTCACTCTCTCTTGCCTTTAATAACTCCCTCACCATTATCGAGGGGATCAATCCAAAGCATTTAAACGAAGCTTTCATTGGTGAAAATCCAAAGTTGACAAAAATCGATGCTTTTCATAACCTTAAATATGTCAGAAATTTCCGCATATTTTCAAATCCAGAACTCCACACCGTTCTGGGTTTCGATCAAATGGATAGCACCTTTTCATTTAGTATTACGGAAAATAGTCTTCTCAAAGAGCTCCCCCAATTTTCTTCAGTACGGACTGCAAAACGCTTAGAAATTGACAACATAACAGTTGCAGAGCTTGACATATTCAACTCCCTAGAGAACATCGATGCCCTTGATGTCTCGGGAGATGGAATAGTCAACCTTTCGATCGGCGAAGATCTAATATCTGGCTCAATAAGTATTGTAGGATCAAAGATCAAACATATTACAGGAATGGAAAAATTAGAGGAGTCTAAGCATATTACATTACGAGGTGAGTCAATTACTTTAATACCAACTTTCAAGTCATTGCGTCACATAGATATGATCACATTGGCTGATCTGGGATTGGAAACCTTGGATCATTTCAACACGATAGATTCTTTGGGTAGTGTGTACATTTTTAATAGCAATTTTCTACGTACCATCGATGGTTTCAAAAACATCAAAAAAGCCACAGGTACTGTCAATATCTACGATCATCCCAATCTTGAAAAGATCACAGCTTTTGAGAATCTCATTGAATCAAGATTACTCTATATTCGAAATAATGATGCACTAGAAGATATATCCGGTTTTTCAAAGTTGGAGCAAGTCACTTCAAATCTCTTTATTACTGACAACAAGTCTTTATCGGATTGCTGTTTCATAAAGAAAGTTTTATCAAGTCCGACCAAACCTTCTTCGGTAATCATCAAAGACAATGCAACGAATTGCAATTCTCCCGATATTGCCTCTATTTCTTGCTCAACTAGTCGAGCCTATACATTTGAAGAAATTACAAAAACTGACTCAAATGGTGAAGCCTATATTCGAGATTCCACTGTCATCACGGAAGGTATAGTTCAAAACGATCGCATTATCCTGAAAGAAAAGGATCTCTATTTTCTCAGCGACAGCACGGGTGCAAGTACAGTCCTAGACCTCTATCAGTATAATAAATCTCGTATGGTCATACGCACAGGTGATCGCATTAAAGTCGAAGCCAAAGTGCTGCAAGAGAATGGACAAATCACATTATTCCCTTATGGAGTCATTAAGGAGTCTTCCAGCAATCATACAACTCCAGTAGCCGATGTGGAAGTCCTCAGTGACCAAAACGAGTCTTCTCTAGTGAAAATTGAGAATGTAAGATTCATTACCCAACAGCCTGATAGTAGCATATACAAAAATCTCTGGGCTACGAATACTGCGGACACCTTCCAGATTGCTACCGCGACATTAAATGGCATGGAGGCTATCGACTCAGAAATGCGTTATGATATAACCGGATTCGTAGTTCAAAATGATATGGACAAGCCATTTGTTGATCACTATATCATTATACCGCAAAACAATGAAGGTGTTCTTCCCAGCGAATTTACCACCTCAACATCCTCAGAAGTGGTTCAGCCCTTCAAGATGGGCCCGAACCCCTGCAAAGACTATCTAACTATTTCTGGTGACCGGAACATTAGGCTATTTAGCATTGATATAATGGATAATACAGGCAAAACAGTCGCATCAGGTAATAGCACGCTAAATCAAGCAATTGACGTCCGACATTTAGTATCTGGAATCTATTTTGTCCGATTCAATAGCTCTGCAGGCATCCATATTGAAAAGCTTATAAAGCATTAAGATCTATCACGACCTAAAATCCCTCCAGCACGATCTTACCCCTGGCCTTCCCAGACTCTAGTAGTGCGTGTGCCTTACGCAGGTTTTCTGCATTGATGACTCCGAAATGTTCACCCACCGTGGTGGTTAATGTACCATTATCGATTAGATCCGTGACATGATTCAGAATATGGTGTTGCTCAATCATATCGGAGGTCTCAAACATGGACCGGGTAAACATTAATTCGATATGGGTGGAAACGGACTTTGTCTTCAGCGACATGATATTCATATGCTTTGGATCATCGATCAGGCCAAACTTTCCCTGAGGGTTGATGAGCTTGACGATCTCGTCGAAGTGCTGATCGGTTGCATTGAGACTGATCACATAGTCTGCACCTTTCAGTCCTGTCTTTGTCAATTCATCACTCAATGGTAAGTGATGGTTGATGATATGATCTGCGCCCAATGCCTGTAGCCATTGCGTGGTCTCTTCTCGTGAAGCAGTGGCCACCAACTTTAATTTGGTTAATTTTTTAACGAGTTGCACAAGGATTGACCCTACACCCCCAGCCGCTCCAATCACCAGAATGACTTTATCCTCAGCATTCTTATCGACTTGCATGCGATCAAACAGTAGCTCCCAGGCGGTCAGTGAGGTAAGTGGTAAAGCAGCGGCCTCCGAAAAACTCAGTGCTATAGGCTTGCGCCCTACTATGCGCTCATCTACTAGCTGGAATTCGGCATTGCTGCCCGGACGGGTCAGATCTCCCGCATACCAGACTTCATCTCCTACTTCAAAAAGGGTAACATCAGGACCCACTTCCTTAACAATCCCAGCGGCATCCCAACCGAT
>JAUILM010000591.1 GCA_030432855.1 Bacteroidia bacterium | reverse complement strand
GTTCTCTTGTACTGGCTCACTTACCCGGCTACCTTAGGAAACAAGCGAAACGACAAGATGAAAAACTGGGGGTCGCATTGGTGGGTCTGGGAAACTATAGCACTACGCAACTGGGTCCTGCCCTGAAAGAAGCCTCGCATTGCTATCTAACAGGGATCGTCACGGGCACTCCTGAGAAAGCGAATAAATGGGCTAAGGAGTATAACCTCTCCGAGTCAAATATTTACAGTTATGACGACTATGATGACATCGCCGATAATGATGCAATAGACATCATCTATGTGGTGCTTCCAAACAGTATGCATGCGGAGTATTCCATTCGAGCTCTGGAGGCAGGCAAGCATGTGATCTGTGAAAAACCGATGGCCATGACGGCGATGGAAGCCCGGCAAATGCTGTCTGCAGCTCAGAAGGCGCGAAAGAAACTAGCTGTGGGTTATCGACTGCATTACGATCCATTCAATCGGGAGGCCATGCGACTAGGGCAAAGTGAAGCATTCGGTCGTATAAATTACATGGAGTGCAGTCTGGGATATTCATATGAACCTCAGGTGGGTTCATGGAAACTCAAGAAATCTATGGGTGGTGGATCCCTGTACAACCTGGGAGTATACCCGATTCAGGGTGCTCGCTATACCAAAGGTAGTGAACCCAGTTTCGTCACTGCACAAGCAACTACTCAACGAAAGCAGTTCTTCCGGGAGATCCCTGAGAACTTCACCTGGCAATTGGAATGGAATGATGGAGCCATCTGCAATAGCTATTCAGGCCCTACGGCATATATCGATCGTCTTTGGGCAGGCTGTACCAACGGTTTCATTGAGTTGTACCCAGCCTATAATTACACGGGACAGAAAGGTCACAGCACGGAAGGAGAAATGACATTTGAACATGTTTGGCAGCAGCAACTGCAGATGGATGACTTTGCCTACTGCATAAAAAATCATTTACCTTCCAGGGTGGATGGCATACAGGGATTATACGATGCGTTAATCATCGATGCCATTCACAAGTCCATCGACCTGAATGGTGAACGAGTGAAAATAGAATCAATATAAGCTATGAAACGATCAACGTGGTTAGATGTGAGCACAAGAGCCATAATTTTGCTGATACTGGGAGGTTTCTTTATTGCCAGTGCCTGTAGCGATCCTGCTCCGGCACAAACCATCAATCTCCTGACCGATGTGGAGCAAGGTACCCTCCGTGGTGAAGTTAATGGCGACTCATCCGTGGTGAGCTTCAAAGGCGTACCCTTTGCCAAACCACCCATGGGAGAGCTACGGTGGAAAGCACCACTGCCTCCAGAATCCTGGGAAGGTATACGGGAAGCGAAGGACTTTGGACCCAGTGCCATTCAGCACCTTCGGTACAGCCACCTGCCTAATGGGCCCTGGACAGAGGAGTTCATGGTACAAAATGAGGTAAGTGAAGATTGCCTCTACCTGAATATCTGGACCCCTTCTGTGGAGTCCATCGACCAACTTCCCGTGATGATGTACATCCATGGTGGAGCCCTCCAGGAAGGATCGGGAGCGATTGATGTCTACGATGGAGAAGAATTAGCAAAGAAAGGTATCGTCGTGGTCACCATCAACTATCGGTTGGGAGTGCTTGGCTTTATGGCGCACCCCGATCTTACCGCAGAGTCACCGGATAACAGTTCAGGAAATTATGGATTCCTGGATCAGATTGCAGCATTACAATGGATCAACAAAAACATTCATGCTTTTGGAGGTGATGCTGACAGAATCACTATAGCAGGACAATCCGCTGGAGCAGGCTCAGTCCGGATTTTGACTGCCTCTCCTCTTGCCAGGGGACTCTTCCAAGGAGCGATCACCCAGAGTGGTTCCAGTTTGATTTCAGGCTGGGGAGGACCCACGACATTGGAAGATGCCGAAAAACAGGGAGTTGAATTTGCTGAGCTTAAAGGAGCGGCAAACCTGAAGGAATTAAGAGAACTCACACCTGAAAAACTATTAGAAGCCACAGAGCCTTCCATTCGATTTCGGGGGAATATTGATGGGTATCTTCAGACGGCAGACATTACTACGATATTCGCCGAGGGTAAGCAAAATGACACCCCCTTCATGACGGGTCTTAATGCGGATGAAACGAGATATCGGGGCACTGACGAGACCGACTTTACAAAGTTCTACCCCTATACATCTGAAGATGAAAAAGCAGCTGCTGTGAAATCAGCCGGACAGCAACAAAGTATGTTGAATGCCTGGTTATGGTTAGACCACAGGGCTGCGACTGCAAAAACCGATGGATATGTATATTACTTTGATCGAGCCATCCCCTGGCCTGAATATCCTGCATTTGGTGCCTTCCATACTGGAGAAGTACCCTATGTCTTCAACAATCTCAAGCAATTGGATCGTCCCTGGACAGCTGTGGATACCATGGTTGCCGAAACTATGTCCTCCTATTGGGCCAATTTTGTCAAAAGTGGAAATCCTAATGGACCCGGCATTCCAGCATGGGAAGCCTATCAAACCGGTGAGAAAGCAGTGCTCAGGATTGGAGAAGAAACAGGAATGATCCCGATAGCTGAAAGTGAGGATCAGATTGAGTTCTTGACAGACCAACTAAAATCAGAGAATCTTTGATCGTAAGAAGGTCTCTTAACCACTGAAGATTCTGTTCTTTCCACTTCCATAATTGAAGATTTTGTATCCTTCAGCTTGGTTGTATTGTAATGGAAATGTCATAAAATTTCCGTAACATTTTTTTAACTGTAGGATCTACACTTAACTAGAATTTATTCGCCACCTTTGCGCGCTCAAACCGGCGTACTCCCGATAAAACACACAAAATCCAAGTATGCACTCAAATCGTAAACACGCGTTACGACCGTATCTCCTATTTTCCATTTTTTTAATTTTTTCATCAAGTTTTCACTATTTACAGGCACAGCATCAGTTGCCCTTTCATAGTCATGAGGACGATTGCACTGATGACTGCGATTGGCAAACCGTGCGAGTACGTTTCGGTGAGCAAGATGCGCAATCCGTTAAGGCCCGGGTGGTCGGTGATTATCTGATTACAGAAGGCGACATTATCGTAGGCAAAGTGAACGACCCAGGCACGTCAAGAGCCGCAATCGTCTCAGACTTTGGCAATCGATGGCCTAGTTCCACGATTCCCTATGTCATTGAAGATGGCTACCCTGATGAAAACATGATTTACTACGCCATTAACCACATTAATGCTAACAGTAATCTCTGTCTCGTGCCCCGTACTTCGGAGGCAGACTATGTCGAATTTGTCAACTCCTCGGGTTGCTCATCCTGGATCGGTATGATCGGGGGTGCGCAGGATATCAATGTATCCCCCAACTGCGGAATAGGTGCTACGATCCACGAAATCCTCCATGCGGCTGGATTTTATCATGAGCAGTCAAGGGCGGATCGAGACGACTATGTCACTATCAACTTTGATAATGTGCAAAATGGTAAGGATCATAACTTTAACAAGTATACTCATGGTTCAGACGAAGGGCCATATGATTATGAGTCTATTATGCATTATGGTGCCACTGCCTTCTCGTCAAACGGTGAACCGACCATCGAAATCAACACGCCTCCAGGTAACTCATCAACCAGTATAGGTCAACGTACAGGCCTGAGCCATGGCGATTTAACTGCCATCAATGCCATATACCCTGATGATCCTTCTTGCGGTTTGGTTTCCGTCCCTGCAAACCTGTCTTTTCAATCACAAGGTTCTATCACCATCAGTGGTAGCGTAGTTAGTATGAATGACGTTGTGATACAGAATTCAGGTAGTAGCAGTATAGGAAGTGTACGTGTACACTTTTTTGTAGCTCCTATAGGTAGCTATTCAGTGAGTTTCTTTGCTTCAGCGAGTATCCCTGCCCTGGCACCTGGCGCTAGTCATAGTGTCAGCCAATCGAAGGATTTGAGCTCTCTTTCGGATGGAGAATACTACTTTGGAGCCTGGATCAACTATTCAGAGAACCCAGAGGAAGGCACGTACGATGATAATATTTTTAAGCGTTCCCGACCTGTGATGACCTTGCCTTCAACTTCTAATTGTGATAGTCAGGTGGATGTCAATCAAAAACCTATTCCGGATGGCATGTATCAGGCAGCGGTAAAAGTCACCTCAGCGGGCTCTATCAGTAGTGACACGGATGTCACCTTTAAGGCAGGAGATGTGATTGAAATTCAGCCTAATTTTGAGGTAGCAGCAGGGGCAAATTTCAACATCATCATTGGATCCTGTGATTAAGAAAGA
>JAUILM010000590.1 GCA_030432855.1 Bacteroidia bacterium | reverse complement strand
GTCGTTCCACCACTAGCCCTTCTCAAAATAGCAGAGAGCAGACCTGTGGTTTCTTAACATCCACGACTGGCCAATCCATCAGATATTACCTATCTTGCTTTTGGCATATGCAATAGATCAACAAATCAAAATTCAATGTCGATGAGGATCCCTTGTTGGATTGTCCTCAATGGAGCTATGAGTCGAGGCACGCAATTTCTAATACCCATCATTTTTATCTGTCTGATTCCCCTTGTCCTTCAGGGACAATTGACTATTCAGACCCCCATCCAGCATTTTAGTCTGGCAGATGGACTATCCAACAACTCCATTATGGCACTTCATCAGGATCATGATGGCTACCTGTGGGTAGGTACCAGTGACGGCCTCAATCGGTTTGATGGCTTTGAATTTCAGCAATACGATGGAGAAAATGGCCTGAGGGATGGGTTTATCTCCGGGGTTAAATCTATCAATGACGACCAAATTGTAGCAGCCTCACAAAATGGAATAATTCATATCTATGATAAGACGCAGGAAAAGATCACAATAATCGAAGATTCTCTCCTGGGCAGAACTTTCATTCATCCAGGTCATGCTATTCTCGGCCATGACAACTATCTTCTAATCGGCACATCTCAAGGGTTGGTCAGATATGGACTTGATGGAAGTACTTTCACACATATTCTGGATAATACCTCCATTACCTGTATGCAGAAGTCACCCTCTGAAGCCGTCCTTTGGCTGGGTACTGGGCACGGATTGGTGCAATTAGATCTGAATAGTCTCAGGGTCACCAATCAATATCCTGTATCGGAAGGTGTGAGAGCTATATCTATACTGAGAAATGGCAATGTATTGGCCATCACGAAATCAAAAGTCTTTCAAGTTGATCAGGCAAATAATACCATCCAACCTATAAAGGAGATCTCACTGGATGATTTAAATACGATCTGTCAGGATCGAAATGGCAATATCTGGATTGGGAGTCAATCGGGACTCACCCTTCTTCGAGGCCATAATTTGGAAATGGATGCAGACCTGAATGAGATCATGCGACATAAGGGATTAGATAACCTGAATATTACCCAGCTATTTTATGACCGTGAAGACAATTTGTGGATCGGTACAGCAAATAATGGATTGATCAGGCTCAATCTTTCGCCAAATCGATTTACGACATTTCGTCAGTCAGATGAAGCCAGGGGTGGACTTTCACCGGAAAATACGGTCAGGGCACTCTACGGTGACGCTGATAGCATATTATGGATTGGTTCATATGGAGGCGGGCTTTATAAGTTTGATCGGAGAAATCGCGAATTTAAGAGATTTGAGCCAGGTAACAATCCAGGTGAACTGCAGGGCGGACAGGTCAGTGCGGTATTCAGAGATTCCAAACAGCGACTTTGGGTAGGTACCTGGGGAGATGGTCTCTATCAGCTCCGGGATAATGCTGAGCTCTTCAAACCCTGGCAGATAAGTCAACGATCTGAATTTCAGGAATACCAATCCATACATCAGATCTTTGAAGATGAACTGAAAAATATCTGGGTCGCGTCTAATGGGGGACTGCTGGTAATGCGACCAGAATCTGAGGATTATGACGAACTAACAAACTTATTTCACATTCCCCATGTCAGCATCAACACGGTACTGGAAGACAATGATGGTAATTGGTGGATAGGAACCTGGTCTGGTTTATATATCTATAGTGCGGAAGATGTGGCACTTCTCAAAACAGATGCAGTTACGAGGATCATCAGGCCGATTGATAGTCTCCACTACCAACGTGACCACCTGAACACGCTGGGAGATGATCGAATAACCGATATACATCAAGATCATGCGGGAAACATTTGGGTGGCAACCTATGGAGGAGGTATCAACCATGTACAAGCCAGTGATCAAAAAATGCAGGTACAGCGTTATACGTCCCTGGATGGTTTGCCCAATGAGACGGTATATGGCATAGAAGAGGATGTACTGGGAAGGCTTTGGTTGAGTACCAATGATGGCCTGGTCCTCTTTAATCCGGAAAGGGAGTCAATTCAGTTTTTTACCTCTGAGGATGGCTTGCAAAGCAATCAGTTCTATTTTGGTGCACATACTACCCTGGAGAAAGGTACCCTTGCATTTGGTGGCATCAGCGGATTTAACATCTTTGACCCACTGATGTTCAGAGATTGGACCGGTGACCTGGATAACCTGATAATCCGAAATATCACTTACAATGGCCGCAGTATAACTCCCGATTCAAGGGCTGGTAATAGTCAAATTACTAAGCTGGCCATTCCCTACTCTGATCGAATAAGAATCCCGTATCGTGACAATGATCTTAAGATTGACTTTTCGACGATTACCTTCAATCAGCATGAAAACATCTCGTATCAGTACCAGCTCGAGAACTATGACGCTGATTGGAATACCGCAGGATCCGCTCAACCGACTGTTCGTTATTCTCATCTATCGGAAGGAATATATCGCTTTAAAGTAAGGGCATCTCTCGATCATCAGCACTGGACAGAACCAAAGAGTATCCAAATAGTGGTTGATCCTCCCTGGAATCGTACCTGGTGGGCACGCTCACTATTTGTGCTGTTGATATTGGGTGCGATCTATCTAATCGCAAGAATTTCGTATGTGTATTCCAACCTGAAAAACAAGATTAAATTTGAAAAAATCCAGAGACAACAGGAAAAAGAAGTGAACGAAATGCGTCTATGGTTCTTCACCTATATTACGCATGAGTTTCGATCTCCGCTCACTTTAATCCTTTCTCCCCTCCATGAAATTCTAAAAGATAACCGGACCCCTGAAAGTATCAAAGACAAGATTGGATATGCTTATCGAAGTAGTCAAAAGCTCATGCGACTCGTGGATCAATTATTGAACTTCCGGAAGATTAATGAAGGCAAACTCGCTCTTAAATGCAGTGAGGAAAATATCAGCGAGTTTTCCAGGGAGATCTGTGACAGTTTTTCCAGGGTTGCGACAAAGAAGCACATAAAGTATGAATTCAATACATCCACGGTGAACACCCTGATATGGTATGACCCTAATCGACTGGAATTGGTACTTCACAATCTCTTATCCAATGCTTTTAAGTACTGCGAGCAAGGTGACCAGGTGGTTGTCTCTATTCATGAGGATGATAATAGTGTAATAATCTCGATTCAGGATTCAGGTCCTGGGATTCATCCAGATGATATGGACCATCTATTCGAACCATATTTTCAGGGAAAAATGAATCGACATGGTTCCGGTATTGGTCTCACCATTGCGAAAGAAATCACTGAAATGCATGGTGGAGAGCTCTCTGTGACCAGCTCCTTAGGGGTCGGTACAACCTTCGAAGTACGATTGCTAAAAGGAAATGAGCACTTAAGTCCTGATCAGATTACAAAAGAAATTACAGGCGCCCGGAAGCAACTACTGAAGCCACTCATGGAATGGAACAGTCGGAAAGACTATCAACAAGATGTAACACTCTATGAAGATGGGAGTAAACCTCGTATTCTGATCGTCGAAGATGACCGCGAGATCCTACAGTATTTCCAGTCTTGCTTTGAAAAAGAAGCCACTGTATTTATTGCAAACGATGGCGAATCCGGATATACCACCGCCCTAAAGGAGCAGCCCGATATTATCATCAGCGATGTCATTATGCCTGTATTAGACGGAATTGGCATGAGTCGAGCATTGCAAACGAACGAACACACTCGACATATACCTCTGATTCTATTGACATCCAAAGCGAGTGTAGAGACAAAGCTGGAAGGGATTAATAGTGGTGCCATAGAGTATCTTACTAAGCCAGTAAACATTGCTGTGCTACGGGCTAAGGTGCAATCGATGCTGCGCAATATGAGTCATCTAAAGTCACATTTCAAGCACCATAGTATTCTGCAGGCGTCAGAAGCCCAAACTCCTGAATCAGAAAAATTTCTTCTGAAAGCTGCGAAAGTCGTGGAATCTAATATGACCAATAATGCTTTTACCGCAGATAGTTTCGCCGTTAAGATGGGAATGAGCCGCTCGGGACTCTATAAAAAATTACGGCAGGAGACGGGAAAATCCACCACACAATTCATCCGATATGTGCGTCTCAAGCATGCAGAGAAGCTCCTGCATGATGGACACCTAAATGTCTCACAGACCGCCTTTCAGGTCGGATTCAATGACTTGAAGTATTTTAGAAAATGTTTTAAGAAAGAGTTTGGTATGACGCCTTCTGAGTTGGTACATCTTGCAAAAGATCAAACGAAGGCCTAGGTAGGTGGTACTTCTATTCGG
>JAUILM010000589.1 GCA_030432855.1 Bacteroidia bacterium | reverse complement strand
TCTCATCGACAACAAATGGTTTGGCAATAAGTCGGGTAAAGGATTTTATCAGGCCACCAACGAGAGAGATGATAAGGGTAAGCGCATCATCCTTGAATTAAATCTTAAATCCCTGGAGTACGAGCCCGCAGGGCGATCCAAACTGGAAAGTCTCAAGCTATCCAAGCAAATAGATGATGATGCACGACGGATCAAAGCACTGTTTTCGCACGAGGATCAGGGAGGACAATTGGTGCGTGCTTCGTTAGCCAGTCTCTTTGCATATGCCTCAAAAAGGATTCCTGAGATTAGCGACGATCTATACAGCATTGATGATGCACTCAAGGCAGGTTTTGCCTGGGGCTTTGGACCTTTTGAATATTGGGATATCATTGGCATCGAAGCCGGTAAGAAGGCAGCAGAAGAACAGGGTGAAACGGTGGCATCCTGGGTCACGGAGATGATCGAGGCCGGTCATGACACTTTCTACAAGGTGAGCCAGGGCGAACGCCAATACTACGATATTCAAAGTAAATCTTACAAAACCATACCGGGCAGTACGGACAAGGTTAATCTGGACAATTTCAGAAAGCAGGCGCCAGTGTTTGAAAATGATGAAATCGTGCTACACGATATCGGTGATGGTGTCCTTTGTCTGGAATTCAGGAGCAAGAGTAATGCCATTGGAGAAGGGATCTTAAGAGGTTTGCAGGAAAGCATTCAAATTGCCGAAGAAGGACCCTGGCAGGGCCTGGTGATTGGCAATCAAGCTAAGAACTTTACAGTGGGCGCCAATCTGATGATGATCGGTATGCTGGCCTTCCAGCAAGAATTTGATCAGTTAAATATGGCTGTCAAATTATTCCAGGACACCTCGATGCGATGTCGATATTCAAAGATACCTGTAGTAGCCGCTACACAAGGTTATGTCTTTGGTGGAGGTTGTGAGTTGATCATGCATTGCGACAGTGCACAATGTGCTGCCGAATCTTATATCGGATTGGTAGAAGTGGGGGTTGGTCTTCTGCCAGGTGGCGGCGGCACAAAGGAGTTTGCCGTCAGAGCATCGGACACTTATTTTGAGGGGGATGTCAAGATACCTACCCTGATTGAAAGCTTTAGGACGATTGCTCTAGCCAACGTATCCACATCCGCCCCTCAGGCGTTCGACTTTGGCTACCTGACCTCAAAAGATGACATCATCGTAAATAAATCACGTGCCATTGCTGAAGCTAAAGATAAAGTACTCGATCTGGCACCCGGATATGTGGCTCCAACGCCACGGACTGATATTCATGTACTGGGAAGGTCTGGACTGGGAGCCCTTTATGCAGCTGCCAGCTCTCTACAACTTGGCAATTATGCCAGTGAACACGATATCCTGATAGCGCGCAAAGTCGCTTATGTACTCTGCGGCGGAGATCTCAGTGCCGAGCAAAAGGTTTCAGAGCAGTACTTGCTAGATATCGAACGAGAAGCATTCCTTAGCTTGTGTGGACAGCAAAAGACGCTGGAGAGGATTCAATACATGCTGGAAAACAACAAACCTCTCAGAAATTAATCACTAAAAAAGACATTCATGGAAGCATATATAGTAAAGGCCAAGAGAACAGCAGTCGGAAAAGCAAACCGCGGTGGGTTTCGCTTCTATCGGTCTGACGACCTGGCCATCCGAGTTATAGAGGACCTGCTGGCATCCACACCTGAGTTGGATCCTGGTCAGGTGGACGATGTGATCGTTGGCTGTGCCAATCCTGAAGGTGAACAAGGTCTCCAGATTGGTCGCATGATCAGTGTCAGAGCGTTGGGAAAATCAGTACCCGGGATGACGGTAAACCGATACTGCGGATCAGGTTTGGAAACGATTGCCATCGCGGTGGCAAAGATAAAGGCCGGAATGGGTCACTGCTACATTGCAGGGGGAACTGAAAGCATGAGTTTTATTCCCATGACGGGATATAAGCTGGCACCCAATTATGATGTAGCTAAGGACACCCCTACGTATTTGGCAAGTATGGGTTTGACGGCGGAAGCTGTTTCCAGAAAATATAAAATTGACAGGGAGGCACAGGATGCATTTGCTCTTCGCTCACATGAAAGGGCTGCTGCCGCCATCGATGCGGGCAAGTTTAAGGACGAGATTGTACCTGTAGATGTGACCGAAGTGTACGTAGAGGATGATAAACGTAAGGAAAGATCCTGGACAGTAGATACCGATGAGGGTGTCCGTAGAACTACAACCCTGGAAGCCCTGGCAAAATTACGTCCTGTTTTTGCTAACAAAGGCTCGGTCACAGCAGGAAATTCCTCACAGACCTCCGACGGAGCATCATTCACTATCGTGATGAGTGAGAGAATGGTGAAAGAACTGAATCTGACGCCGATTGCTAAACTTCTCTCCTGCTCAGTGGCCGGTGTAGATCCACTCTACATGGGTATAGGACCCTGTGCTGCCATCCCCAAGGCACTGCAGTATGCAGATTTGAAACTCAATGATATTGAGTTGATAGAATTGAATGAAGCTTTCGCGGCTCAGTCTCTTGCTGTGATTCAGGAAATGAAACTGGATCCTGAAATCGTCAATGTCAACGGGGGTGCCATCGCCCTGGGCCATCCTCTGGGATGTACCGGAGCTAAACTTACCACCCAACTTCTCAACGAAATGGACAGACGGAATAATCGCTTTGGCATGGTGACTGCATGTATTGGAGGTGGTCAGGGCATTGCCGGTATATTTGAGCGATTAAACTAAACTATGGAGGACGTAGAAGTCAAGGGTAAAAAAACAGTGGTGCTTGGAGCATCACAGAATCCCGATAGATACTCATACTCCGCAGTAATGAAGCTAAAGGAGAAGGGGCATACACCTGTGCCTGTCGGTATCAAACATGGAAGCATCGAAGGGGTGGACATCATGGTTGGAAATCCACAAATAGAAGATGTGCATACAATCTCACTGTATCTTGGCGCTGAAAGACAAAAGCCTTTGTATGATTACATCCTTTCATTGCGACCGGATCGTATCATTTTCAACCCAGGGGCAGAGAATAGTGAGCTTGCACACTTAGCCAGATCTCAGCAGATTGAAGTAATCAATGGCTGTACACTTGTAATGCTGGCAATAAATGCCTTTTAGCTGGTATTGAAAACAGGTCCTAGCCTTCCAGTCTTCGCCGCTCGAGTTCTTCTACTAAAAGTTGGTATTCACGGGTAAATTCTCCTTTGACCGCCGTATTTTCCTCAGCTCTTCGGATCAGGTATGGGAGTACCTCTTTTACCTCACCGAAAACTACATATTTGGCAACATTATAGCCGCTATCCGCCAGATTAAAGGTGAGATTGTCGCCCATGCCATAGAGCTGGCAAAAGTTGAGATGAGGATGGTTTCGTGGGAGATTCCTTTCTCCAATGAGCTGGGCCTGATAGAGGCAGCTTGCGGTATTATGTGTAGCTGCACATGAAGCCAGACGCTCGTACCGATCTACACAAAACTTTATAGCTCGCTGATAATCAGCATCACAGTCCGCTTTAGTTTTATGAATTGGTGAGGGATATTTTAGGCGTTCTGCCCTCTCCCGCTCCTTCTCCATATATGCTCCGCGGACCAATTTAGCCCCCAGGAAATATCCGTTTTGTTCTGCATGTTCATAAGAGGATTCGAGGAAGGCATAGCGATCATGACGGTACATTTGGAATGTATTATACACAATGACCCGCTCTTGATTGTATTTCATCATCAGATCATTGACCAGGTCATCTATCGTATCCTGAATCCAGGATTCTTCAGCATCAATAAAGATCTTAACGCCCAGGCTATACGCATGTGCACAAATACTATCAATCCGTAGCTTGACTTTTTCAAACTTCTCAACAATCTTCTGAGACGGGACTTTCTTTTGTTGAATCTCTTCCAGTACCCTGTTGTCAGCAAGTGCACTGATCTTGACGCTCACCACAGGTACGCTGTCATTGGATGCTGCGAATGTGACTGCGGTTTTGAAACTCTTGGCAGCTTCGTCCAGATCTTCCTCGGCACTCTTTCCCTCCGCACCATAATCCAAAACTGTCAGTATACGGTTTCGTTCCAGTAAATCGATTGAATCCTGACATTCTACCAGGGTTTCACCACCCACAAACTGACTATAGATTGTTGATTTTACTGCTTTCCTGGTGAAAGGAATACCCCAGGATACGGCCTTTCCACCGATGGTACCCAACAGGTCGACCAACCATTTCTTACTCATTACATTGAAAAGGAAAATTGCCTTTTTTAGTGCAGCATCAGATTTGTGTGCAAAGGCTACTT
>JAUILM010000006.1 GCA_030432855.1 Bacteroidia bacterium | reverse complement strand
ACGTTTTTTTTCAGACAGGTGACTGCATAGGAAACTCTGGATGAATGTGTCAGATTTTGATTGATCTAACACATTCACCCAGGGGATCCATACTACGGACTAGAAAAAGGCCCGTTATTAAAATATTTAATTACTGTGTATCCCACCAGACTCTGGTGCTTAAATTATCAGCACCCTGGCGAGCAACAGCAGCTTCCAGGTTGGCCCTATTTACGGTATATTCTGCGTCCGGGTAGGTCAATCTGCGGATAAATGGCTCACCATTTAAGTCATTTCCTGGATAAGGGTTTGGTTCAAGTACTGGAAATCCACTACGTCGAAAATTAGCCCAGGCTTCCGGACCATTCAATAGAGAGGAGATCCAATATTGGCCGTTAATCTGTTCAATTTCTTTGCCTGCTTCCAATGGATTGGCAGAGATGTATGCGTCAATCTCTTCAGTAGAAATATCCGTATCGCCTGGCCAGTCACTAAATTGCTCCATATTAGCTCTGATGGCAGCAGCATATTCAGCGGCAGCATCACCACTTGCCCACCCTCGTACGATGGCTTCTGCTTTAAGCAACAGTGTCTGAGATAGCGTTACCAGAAAACTGGGCGCTTCTGGACCACCCAGTCTGAGACGGTCCAACTGGCTATAGTCATAAAGACTGGCCAGTCCCTCTGATTCTGCCTGAGGATTGATATCAGATACGTCAAATCCTTGTGGTATACCCACCTGCGCATCAAAGCTACGGTCAGCATTAGCCTCTATTTGATCGCCTTCTTGTTGAGCACCAATATAGCGTACAGCAATGCGTGTGAGTCGCGGATCATTACGGTCCTTCAGGTAGTTGACAAACTCTCTGTCCATATAGTAGAAGGGAGCCTGACCACCGTTCAGGTTAGTACCCACTGGATTTCTGTATTCGGGAGTATGGTAAACCACCGCGTTGTCAGCATTGGTCAGCATGAGTCCACCGTTAATGGCCTGAGCGGCAAAGTTTTGTGCTTTACCTGGGTCCACCTTTACTAAACGCATGGCTGCTCTCAACATCAACGAATTTCCCAAACGCTTCCATTGGTCAATATCACCTCCATAAAATATGTCCTGATCGGCAATACGCTTCCCTGGATCCAGAGCAGCCACTGCATTGGAAAGTTCATTCAGAACATTATCATAAATACTTTCCTGTGTATCATAGGTCGGAAAAGAAGTGCCTTCCAGAAACCCCTTACCTGCTTCAGTAAAAGGTACATCACCATAGGTGTCCGTTGCCCATATGGCAGCCCATGATTTCCATATACGCATCATATTCACAATGTTGCTCATTTCTGGGTCTTCCTTATTCCGCTCGATACCATCAACTAACTCCTTCATGGTATTAGGATACACTCGGTTCCAGTTTTGTTCCGTCTGAGATTTGTTGTCCTGATTAAGGTTCGCACCCGTACCTACACCGGTAAATGGGGTAAACATTTGGCGGACTATCGTAGTCTCGTACGTCAAATTATTATATGTAGGTACGCTGGCGATGATCGCATCATTCAATTGGAATGTCGGATCTACTGACGTCAATCGTACCGGGTTGGTATTTAGCTCATCAAAGCCCTTGTCGCAACTTGCAAACATCAAGATGACGACGACGCTGGCAACTAATTTTATATACTTGCTATTCATGATTTATGACTTTGAAATATTTTTAAAATTTGAGATTTAGATTGAATCCGATGCTTCTGGTGACTGGCAGACCGGTCGCCTCAAGGCCTTCACTACTATCGGCGATGATGCCGTTTTGATTCGGGTGAATATGAGGTACCCACTTCTTCAAAACTGCTACATTGTTTGCCACTAAGCTTAGTCTTGCACCACGAATGAATTTGACATTCGGAATATGCTTGGTAAAATCATATCCCAGTGATACTTGACGCAATTGCCAGGAACCCGCATTAAATACAGACTGCTCTGACATTCTAAAACTTCTGATTGTCTCATAGAAGGTCTGCACCGGAGTCTGTGTAGTGTTTGGTTCCCCTTCATTGTTAACACCTTCGCCGACTACAAAACCCTGTTCTCTCCCCACTAAGGTTGCTTTATCCAGGCCGTGACGATAGGCATTGGTATGCGTGCCGGAAATCATCTTGTGACCCAATTTGAAGTCAATCAAGAATGAAAAGGTAACGCCTTTGTAGTTTAAGCCATTAGTGATACCTCCCCACCAGGTAGGTAGTGCTGATCCAAAGTTTAACTGCTCTTCAGATCGTTCTGGTCGACCTGTATTGGTGTTGAATACCTGATTACCATTGGCATCTCTAAGATAACCCCATCCATACAGCTGGGCCATGGGTTTACCAACTACCTGTCTCAGCTCTCCATGAAAATCGGCGGTTCCAACTCTGATGAACTGGTCATCAACACTCTCTCCCAAGCTGAGTACTTCCGATGTGTTGTGCGTAGCATTAAAACTAAAATCCCAGGTGAAGTTCGGGGACTTAATGGGTGAGAAAGAAATAAACGTCTCGACACCCTGGTTCTTACTTTCACCCACATTGATCAACTCAGTTCCATATCCAGATGCGTTGGATACCTGTCGACTCAAGATCTGATCAGAAGATAGCTTGTCATAGTATGACATTTCGAAACGCACATTGTTAAATAGAATCAACTCGATGCCTATCTCTTTCTCCGTGACCCTCATCGGACGTAGATCGGGATTAGGTATCGTGTTTGCATTGATACTTCCTACAGGTCTACCACTAAAGGACTGAGGGGATATGCTATAGAAAAGGTTATCCGCATAGGGTGCTACATCCGTATCACTACCTACCTCTGCATAAGCTAATCGTATCTTACCAAAGGACAACCAGGAGGGTGTGTTGGCCATTGCTTCGGAGAATATAAAACTACCGGTCACAGATGGATACAAGATGCTGCGATTGGCAGGTGCCAGGGTCGAGAACCAGTCATTACGAACAGTAGCATTCAAAAACACCAGACGCTTATAGTTGACTTCAGCAGAACCATAGAGAGAATTCACCTGTCGCTCTGAGAGCGTGTAATTCGGTGTGACTACACTGGCATTACCTATAGAATAAAGATCTCTGGAGTAGAAAAGCTGTCCCTGCTCAGTATTAATATCATTGCGGCGGTACATTTGATTACCACCAGCGTTTACAGATATACCAATGTCGCCAAAAGTCTTTTCTGCGCCAATCAGGAAGTCTGCATTGATCTCACGAAAACGTCGAATGTCCTGGACATAATAACCGTTTTGGAATCCAGGAGGAGGTGAAGATTGCCGCTGTGATCCGTGTGGTAGATTATACTCCACATCACGCGTGTAGTAGTCTTGCCCGACGCGTCCCTGTACATATAACCAATCTAGCAGGTTATATCGGGCCGTCAAGTTACCATATACACGATCGCGTTTGTTGTTTTCAAATCGAGAAAGAGCAAAGTAAGGATTGGTTCTATTGGTGAATCGGGAATACTTGACTTCATTGCCGTTTTCATCAAATGCATTGTCCCGTAGCACATCCAGTGGCATAGATGATGCCAATGTATAAATAACCACAGGGCTAAAATCCTGCTCTGCAATATTTGGTGGATTGGTTCTTACCTCATGTGCGTAGTTGATATTGGCGGAAACGTTGAGTCTGCCAGAAGTCTGCGTAAATCCAAAATTCACGTTTTGTCTCTCGAATTCTGATCCGGGAAGAATGGCATTGGCGTCCAAATTAGAAAGTGACAAGCTCATACCTCCGTTGTCCCCACCGGTGGAGATTTTTACGGTATTATTCCATTGATAACCATTGCGATAATAGTCTCTTACTTTATTCGGTTGTGCTTCATAAGGTACCACCAGACCATCAAATAATATGTGAGTACCTCCCATTCTCTCCCCAAAGCTCCAAACTCCAGAAGTAGGACCTGGAGAATTGGGTCTAACACCACCTTCACCTTGACCATACTCATATTGATAATCCGTAAAATCAAGTGGTGTGTCATGGGTGAAGTTGGTATTAAACTCTACCTGCAAGCCATTGCCGTCTGAACGATTCTTGGTGGTAATCATAATGACCCCATCTTTGGCTCGTGATCCATACAGGGCGGATGCTGCACCACCTTTCAACACAGTCATTGTTTCAATATCATCCGGGTTGATACTACTGAGGCCATCCCCACTATCTGATCGTCTATTGCTACCGACACTGTTGCTACCCTGTTGTACACCAAAGCTGCTGTTGTCGATAGGTACTCCGTTTACCACCACCAACGGTGAATTGTTACCACCAAAGGAGGAAACACCACGAATTCGAATCTTACTACTACCCTGTGGGCCCGAGCCGAGACTGGTGATGTTTACACCGGCCACTTTACCTTGCAATACGTCCATGAATTTAGAGGACCTGTTTTCTGTAAGCTCATCGGGTTGAATCCGTGATACTGCATATCCGAGTGTCTTCTGATCCTTCTCAATACCTAGTGCCGTCACCACTACTTCACTCAATTGCCTTGTGTCCACACTTAGGGTGACGTTAATCACAGATTGATCCCCAACTACTATTTCCTGAGTAGCATGACCTGTATACGAAAAGACCAGCACAGCTCCCTCATCAGGTACTTCCAATGTGTAAGTACCATCCAAATCAGTCGCGGTACCAATCGCAGTCCCTTTGACGAAGATGTTTACCCCTATTAGCGCTTCACCAGTATCATCAATGACACGCCCGCTGACAGTTGCTTGATTTAAGAATCGTACGGCTGTTTTGCTAATCGCTCTAAAATGATCCTTCGCGGATGCACCGTTAGGTTGTAGCGAAATATTATTTTTCTGCTCTAACTTATTGATCTGGTTGATCTTCTTTTGTAGTTTCTTTGCGGTGCGAGTCCCTGCTTTGGTATCTTTATAGATAATGACAAAGCGTTCATCTAGTGACTGAAATTTTAAGTCCGTCTGTTTGAGTAATCGATCGACGGCCAATTCAAGGTCTTCACCTGGTCGAAATTCGAAATCGACTTTAATATTTTTAAGCATTTTGGTCTCATAGGAGAAAAATACTTCATAGGTTTCTCCCATCGCTTCCAGTACTTCAACGATCGATTTGGCTTCATAATGAATCACCTCATCGGCAGTACCTTTTGCTGCATGTAGCAGATTTGTCTGCAAACAAAAGATCGAACATAAGATCGACCAAGAAATCATTTTCCGAAAGTTAAGTCTTTGCATAATTTAACGAATTGATCTAGTAATAGTAATAGGTTCTATTGGATAGTGAACACGTCTCCTTCTCGCGCAATTTCAAGATCCGAGAGTGTTCTATTCAATATTGAGATAGCAGTCTCTAAAGAATCGATGGGCATGGGAAATGCAATTTTTCTATTGTAATTGGCCCTGTTTGCAACTCGAAACCGGACGCCATAGATCTGTTCTATCTTTTCAATCACCTCACTCAATTGCGAATTGTTAAACGTCAATACACCATCCTTCCATGAGGTGTGCAATGCTTTAGCCACTTGCTTCTTGATTGAGAAAGTACGATCTGATTCCTCATAAGTAACCAGGTCTCCCGGATGCATCAGGATCACAGTGTCTATCGCAGACAAATGCAATCGAATGGATCCATGATCCAGGTATACACGCATACCTTTTGATGAAGTATGCACATTGAAAGCCGTACCGAGCACTTCTACCAGTGCATGATCTGTCCGCACCTCAAAAGTCTGGTTAGTCATGGGCTTTTTTTCTACCTCGAAATAAGCTTCTCCCTCCAACCAGACAGTTCGAGGTTTACCCTGCTGCCACGACTCATCAGAAAGGTAGGTGATCTTTGAATTCGCATTCAGTCGTAAATGGGATCCATCCTCAAACTGGATCGATCGTTGCTCACCAAATTGAGTCTGGACTACCTTAGATGGAAGCTCGGAAGGCCATAGAAAAAGGGCAGTTAAGATAACAGCAATCGCTGCAGCTGCTGACAATTTCCAATTCATGGGAAAGTGCTTTGTTCGAATTGGCTTCACTGTCTCCATAGTCGCGCTTTTGGCAGGCATTTCCAGCTTTGCCTGAAGCTTGGAAAAAACACGATCCTTTGTAGTTTGATCGGATGTTTTGAAGCGTTCAGATTCCTGCCAGATCTTCCTCATTAGTGAGTCACTCGGTGTACTGTCACTTTCTTTAAGGAGGTTAAAGAGGGTTTCCAACTCTTCCTCAGAGCACTCTCCCCGATATAGTTTAGCGACCAATCTGTCAATCATACCTTTTATTAGATTATACTTGGATGTATCCCATTCTCAGATGAAAAAGGATTAGTTAGAAGAGTATTTAATTTGGAAAAAACCTATATTTAAAGTGATATCTACTAAAATGAGCCAATTTTTGTTTGATTTTGACTGCTAATCAGACATCGGACCGATCCATGATATGAATGCCAATGTTGAAGAATATCGTCAACTTGTTGCGCTGAATAGTGGAGACACTGCAGCCTTTAGCTGGCTGTATGACAAGTACTTCGCTCAGATTTACAATTTTTGCTACTCACTGGTACGCATTCCCCAGGATGCTGAGGAATTGACTTCTGAGGTCTTCCTCACAATTTGGAAAAAGCGAACAATGATTCGACCGGAAGTCGAATTAAAGCCGTTGCTGTTTAAAATATCAAGAGATCTGACCTGGAACCATCTCAGGCGAGTTGCTCGAGATAAAGAACATCGAGGTAGATATTTGACCCACTACGCCTTACGATCTTATCTCCAGGGTGAGGATGTGATTCTATTTCGTGAGTACCAAAACACGCTTAAGACTGCAATTTCTAAATTAACTCCCCAACAGCAAAAGGTTTTTCAACTTAGGTTCTTTCAAGGTTGGGACCTCAATCAAATTGCGGCTGAATTGCAAATTTCCAAGAATACAGTTAAAGTTCACCTGGCCAAGTCAAAGCGATTCGTCATGAGCTGCCTCACATCTTTGCTCATTCTGTCTGCCTGCCTTTAACTATCCGAAAAAATTTTTGATGTGAAAGGATCTGTATCTAACCATGTTTTAGTCTTCGTGAGATTGCACCATCTATATCAGATGCTCTCCATGATAGGCATCAACCGGAAAATATATCCGGGTTCTTCCACTGCTATGTAGATATACCCATCCGGTCCGATTCTGACATTTCTGAGTCGTCCAACACCCTTCATGAGAGGCTCTTCTTTTACGATTTTATCACCCTGTAGCACGCATCGATTGAGATACTTGAATCGCAGTGATCCGACCAGGAAGTCTCCTTCCCAACCGGGATATTTGTCTGTGGTGACAAAAGCAGCTCCGCAAGGTGCAATGGAAGGAACCCAGTAGAGGAGGGGCTGCTCCATTCCTTCTCTTGCTACTTCAGTGGTGAATGCGGTTCCGTCATATTCTATACCATATGAGATCACGGGCCAACCATAATTATTGGCAGGTCGGATAATATTTACCTCATCGCCTCCACGAGGTCCATGCTCGTGCGACCAGATGTGACCCGTAGTGGGATGCAGGGCCAGGCCCTGAGGATTACGATGTCCATAGCTATAGATAGACTCCACGGCACCCTCATCACCTACAAATGGATTGTCTGGAGGAATACTACCGTCATCCATGATACGATGGACCTTTCCGCAATGGTTAGATAGGAATTGTGGATTTTCATTTTCTTTTCTTCGATCTCCCACAGACAGAAAGAGATATCCATCATTATCAAATTCAATGCGGCCTCCAAAGTGGGAACCGGACGTACCATAGGGATAACCCTCAAATAGTACCTGCTCGTTGGTAAGCCGATCATCTGCAAATTTATATCGGCTTAATACGGTACCTGCTACGGTATCTTTTCCCTCGATTTTTAAGTCAGAGTAGCTTACATATAGCCACTGATTATTTTCAAAATCAGGATGGAGTTCCAGATCGAGTAGTCCCCCTTGTCCGTTGTATCTTACTTCAGGTACTCCTGCAATAGGAATCATTTTGAGCTGCTGATCTATGCGGTACATGGTGCCCGATTGCTCAGTGACCAGCATATCTCCCGAAGGGAGGAAAACCATACCCCAGGGCTGCACCATGCCAGATACTATGGTATCCAGTTCTATGGTTAGCAATTCAGTCTCAAAGGTGTCTGAGAGTAGTGATTCTTCCTGAAAACCGTATTGCTCGACATCTTCAATGCCCTGCAGGATATAGTCTGTAAGATGGTTAATCTGATCATCTGAAAGCGCCGACGCCCACGAGATCATTTCGGTACCCGGGTATCCTTCTTTTATTGACTTAAAAATATCCTCCCGCTCTTTTCCGTGTTTCCATCGGTGTCCGGCAAAGGCCAGAATCTGGGCTCCGTGACAACTAGAACAATAGGTCTTGTAGGTTTCTTCGGCTGCGAGTGAAGCCATACTGGCTTCAGCTTCAGAATTGGATGAATCTACTGGCGAAGAGTTACAACAGAATAGAAAAAGGCCAGTGGCGAACACCAGTGCGCAAAAGTGAAACGATTTCATAGTTATTAATCAATTTTAAATGGGTATTTCTAAATATATCAAAAATTGTTGTGTGACTGAGCTATGAAACACATAATTTCAGATACCCGGATGTTCTTGACGGAGAGGCCAAAATCATTGAATTTTAATGTGAAGGGCAAGAAGACAATTGCACTTCGGTTGCCTTTGGGAGGGTGCAGTTGCTTTATGATTTGCTTATCATGAGTGTTAATTACGACAAACATTACCACACCGAAAACCTATTCGGAGATCCTTATCCCGAATTAATTTCGTTGTATTCAGGTTTTGAAAAGCGAGGACAATTACTCGACCTGGGATGTGGGCAGGGTAGAGATGCTATTGCTTTAGCGAAAATTGGTTATGAAGTCACCGGTGTCGATCACTCAAGGGTGGGCATCAAACAGTTAGGGAGAGTTGCGGAGAACTTAAATCTTCCCATAAAATGTATTCTGGGAGATATCTATAGCTTTTCTGATTTTGATCGATACGACTATATTCTTCTTGATAGTATATTTCATTTTCGAAAAAATGAAAGGGAAGCAGAGATTAATTTAGTATCAGACATCATTAGTCAGGTAGCGGTGGGAGCGCTTATTACTGTATGCATTCAGGATACTGGAAAGAAGGTCAAGATCTTACGGGATGTCATAGCAACACATAAATCTGTCGAATTGTATGACAGCCGAAGTCTGATTTATACTTATGTAGATCAGTCATCAGGTCATAGTTCTCAATCAAAATATCAGATAGTAACGGTGGAAAAAAGAGTGGTGTAATAAGTTTTGCCAGATCTACTTAAGGTACTGTGCAAACCAGAGAATATCCTCTATCCGGAGACTTTCACTACATAATAGATACATGATTTCAGTAACTTCGTTATGAGGATATGATGGGGATAAAGAAAGAAACTATGTAGCATGAAGAAGCAACTCAAATGGAACAAACTATTTTATGAAATTGTAGTCATGGTTCTTCCAGTCATGTTAGGAGTGTACCTGGGTTTGCTTGCTAATGATTGGAATGAGGAGAGAAAGGAAAATCAGAAATTGGAAAACGTGCTGAAGAGTATGGAGGGGGAGATTTTACATAATCAGGAGGTAGTCGAAGAATCACTTTCTTATTTTCGTCAATTGGCCGATAGCATTTATCACATGAAAGATAAGAGTGTGACGCCTTCTTCATTTTCATTCTGGCAAGGTCTAAATCCACCACTTCTAAAAAATGCATCTTTTCAGACCGCTATGTTGACGGGCGTGCTAACAAATTTAGATATAGAGACACTTGAGCAATTGGGTACGAGTTACAGTTTACAAGAAGACTTAAAAGAACAGACGAACACATATGTCCAAAGTATAACCAGCAAAATAGGGAGTTCGGAATTTGATAATAAGAAGTATTTAATTATTCTGGAGAATTATGCCCACGATCAGATTTATGCAGAGGAAACTTTGGTGAAGGAGCTCGAGAAAACTTTAAAAGCTATTCGAAACCGGAAAAATTAGTAGTCATTGAAAAATTTGATCTTTTTAATTATAGCTCTGTTTTTCATTTCCTGTCAACAAAATGTCCAGGAAGTACAGGACCAAATATCTGTAGATGATGATTTTCCATCGATCAAAAAATCACCTGCCTATCAGGTATTAACCTTAGGGGTGTTTCATTTTGATCGGAGCCGAGATGGAAGTGATGTGGTTGCATCGAATCATATCGATATTACTTCTCCCAAAAATCAAACCCAGCTTAATCAACTCGTTGAAGTTTTGAAGGAGTTTAACCCAGCTAAAATAGCTGTAGAGTGGAGACCTGAATATCAAACTACCATGGACTCACTGTACCAGGCCTACCGAAATGGCACATATCAGCTGGAGAAAAATGAAGCTTTTCAAATTGGATTCCGTGTGGCTGATCTACTGGACCATGCGAAGGTATATTGTGTGGATAATAATCCTCCCATGCCTGATAACATCAATGCTATCGATGACTGGGATTCCTATGCAGAATCGCTGGGGCATACCAAACTATGGCATGCCTATGACGAAGAGAATGAGCGCTACAATACCTATATGGATACTATCCAACGTCATGTAGATGTATTGGACTATCTCAAAATCATGAACTCACCCAGTAACATCAGAAGATCCAAACAATTATGGACCACAGGATTAGTAAACGTAGGTTATGGCGACCAATACCTGGGTGCTGATTTGCTAGGCCGGTGGTATCGCAGAAATGTGAGAATATTTGTGAATGCTAAGAATCTGGTGCAGGCTGATCAGGAAAATCTTTTGATCATCTACGGTGGCGCGCATAAATGGATTTTGGATGAGCTATTTGAGGCGTCGCCTGATTTTGAGGTCGTACAATTGCTTGATATGATCCAGTGAAGTTCTCCGCCTTTCTCTTCTATGAAATGCAGACTATGTAAAAAATTATATTGTAATTATTCAGGAACGGTGATGTGACTTCCTAAAAATAATGCGTTGAAAAATAATTTATTGGTTCCATACCAACTACCCCGGAAATTGGGATTGTCAGCAAATAGTATGACTCTGCCCTGGCCGACTTTACTTACAATGATTGACGCAGAGGGTTTTAAAAATTCATTGAGATTTTTTTCTGTAATAAATCCATCGAGATGAGGATCGGTCGTATACTTCGCCACGGTGCTGTAGGGATTTTTACTGGGTGCCAGCCACACGGTACTATTGCGATAGACGGGGATTTGTTTTTGATGATAGCCGAAAGTCAATGGATGCGTCAGGTCTAAGTCGACTTCAAAAATGGCGCCCCCTACTTGTTCACGGCCTATCTCTTCGCGTGCATTTACGTACTGACGCCTCTCGACTATGCTATCCTGTTCATTTTTCTTATCCTCAATTAATTTTTCTGCTACAATCTTCTTTTGAATTGCCCAGGTGCAGGCATTGCGAGTAGTAATTAATGTATTGCCTTTTCCTATCCAGTCCTTAATGGATGAGACTTCAGGGGAATCCAGAGCACTGTAGCTACCAGAGACTAAAATCAAGGTGTTGTACTCAGTTAAGTCAATTCTTTTAAACTGATCCGTGTTGACTTTTGTGATAGGCATTCCTAGCTTGGTGTCGCACAAGTGCCAAACTTCACCTGCTTCATAGGAGGAAACACCAGATCCGATTAATAATAGAGCTTTGGGCTTTTCTAATGGACGCATAGAATTACTACCCAGATCTACTCCCTTTGTGTGATAGCCGGTAGCTACACTGTAGGCAGGTATCCTAAAAGCTTCCATAGTCTCATTTAAAAGCTGATGCAGGGAATCTGGGTCTAGCTTTTGTTTCTGTACAGGAATGATCAAGGTGCCATAGTCGAAGTCAATCTCAGTACCCTGTACCATAGTCGTGAAGGGTTTGAAGGCAGTCGTGACCTTAACACCAGCATCCAATAATTTATATAGCGCAGCTGGAGCAAAGTAATCATCCCAGGGAATTAAGTAGGCATAGCTGGATTTTTCAACCCGTTGAGCTTCTATGACATTATTTTCCATGGTTATTTCTTCTCCGGATGATGGTGTATGGCTTGTTGACGTATAAGGCATATTGTAAAAGTTTACAAGGGACCAGGCGGAAGCATCATAGAATACGCTATCATGATACGCATCATATGTTTCAAAGGCATTCTGAATAATGCGGTATTGTGGCTGGTCCGTTGGTACCAAGTAAGCCTGACCTGATTTAAAGGATTGATTGTTTTCATTTATATCTTCGGCCAATGGGTACACTTTTACCCGGTGTAATAGCAGGGTTTCTATAAATGCCTTCGTCCGATTTTGATCCCTGGGGTCACCAAAAATATAGGCCTTGATATTACTGTTCTTGGCATTTTCGCTTGCTGTGACAAAGAAATTATGCTGATACTCGTGCAGCATATCTTTATTTTCCACGGCTGCTCGTATCGTGGCTAGTCCCGAAGTAAATTGATTGCGAATGGTATAGGCAAAGGTCAGGTCACCCATTTGCGTTTCCTGGACGTGTCCCCGACTACTGGCTTGCTCAAACAGTAACCCCAAACCACCTTGTAGGTCCGGATAAGATGAACCATATCCCGGATACGTGCCATCAAACACTTCTTTCGTGAAATATAATGAACCGATTTTATCGAGATCCTCTGCAAAGTACCGGGCAAAGGTGTCATTTAGCGTAGTGTAGTTCTCTTTTGGCATCACGGGATCTTTAGATCCATTGGTCTTCATAGGCTCGAAGAAGTGGGTACTTCCAGTACCCATCTCATGAAAGTCGGTCACGACATTGGGATACCATTGATGGTACCAGTTTAGCTTTCCACGACTTTCCGGATGCACGGCCAGCCACCAATCACGATTGAGATCAAACCAATAGTGATTTGTCCTACCTCGGGGCCAGGCCTCATTATGTTCAATATCTGAAGGATCAGATACGATCGGATTTCCCTGATACATATCAACCCAGGATGTGTGTCGGTCACGACCATCCGGATTAATGACCGGATCAATAAAAAAGACCGCATTCTGTCGATAGTTTTCGATGTCCGGATTTTGAGAGGCTATCAGTAGATAGGCCGTCAACATGGCTGCTTCGGCACCACTGGGTTCATTACCATGGACGTTATAACCAAGATTGACAAATACCGGTAGATCTTCATATGCAGCGGGTTGCCGGGGATCGTTAAGGGCAAGATGTCTCTCCTGCAGTGCCTCCAGATTTTCTAAATGTTCCGTATCACTAATGGTAAGGATGATGAGGGGTCTGTGCTCGTAAGTTTTTCCATATTGATGAATACTGGCTCTATCGGATAGCTCGGCCAACTTTTCCATGTAACTCACGATACGGTCGTGACGGGTGTGAAAACTCCCAATGGGATAACCCAGGAATGTCTCCGGACTAGGGATATCTGGATCAAAAGGTCCTTTGTCCTTCAGAAAATAATCCTGAGAATAGATTTGAGATAGACATCCAATGCATAGCAACAATAAAGTATAGAGCCCTTTCATATTATCATTCTTTGGCTGCGGAAAATAGTATTTTTATAATTAGCTGCAGTTCTATAATATGTCCAGATCTGGATAACCAGTCCTCATTTAGGAAAATTTAGATTATGAAGTATCTAAAAGTAAGTCTTCCATTCCTGTTGTTTCTCACGGTTCAATTACATGCTCAATATCCGCAAGGCACGGTCGTATATGATCATCTGTATTCTGAGCTTTTGGAAAATACAGGAGGAGAAGATCCCATCCGCCGAATTACGGTATATCTGCCGCCAGGCTATGAGGATTCAAATGAACGGTATCCTGTCATTTATTATCTGCATGGTTTTACGTGGGATGATAGTCTGACTATGCGTGCAGATCATCTTGACCATTTATTAGATAATGCCATAGCCACGGGCAAAATCAGCCCCGTGATTGTGGTTGCGCCGGACCAATACACATTGTATCGTGGCAGTTTTTATACAAATTCGTCGCTTACTGGTAAATGGGCCGACTTTACAGGTACTGACCTGGTCGACTTTATAGATGCAAAATATCGTACGATCAAAGATCCGCAAAGCAGGGGAGTGGCAGGTCATTCTATGGGAGGTCAGGGGGCTATCAAGATGGGGATGCTTTTTCCTGAGGTATTTTCTGTTGTATATGCTCTGTCGCCTGCAGTCCTTGATGTGGAAAAAGAACTGGGATACTATGGAGCGGGATATCGACGACTTCCCGAAATTCAATCGAGAGAAGAACTTATCACTGGTTGGGAAGAGTTTTATCCTAATGTGATCGTAGCTATGGCAAGAGCATACTCACCTAATCCGAACAATCCCCCTTTCTACATTGATGTGCCGTACGTATTCGAAAATGGAAAGATGACAGTCAATCATGAGGTGCTCGAAATATGGAAGCAGAATTCTGTAATTGGAATGGTGGACGATCATGTGAGGGATCTGGAGAAACTAACAGCCTTGAAATTGGATTGGGGACGCAATGAAGAAAATTTGCATATTCCAACTACATGCAGGGAGTTTAGTCTGATGCTGGAGGAATTAGGTATTGAGCATTATGCCGAGGAATATATTGGGGACCACGTAGATAAACTTTGGACGCAGGATGGTCGTGCACTTAACGATATGCTACCTTTTTTCAATCTACACCTGCAGTTTCCAGAATAGAGCAAATGTATTTTTTGATCATAAAAACTTATCTCTGAAAAGTATAAGAAATGGACTACAATACGTATCCCTGTACGTCAGAGTTGGCGGTATTTATCAAGTGTTATTGGACATTGCGGGTACCTGCCGAATTGTCTTCTGGCCGTCAGCAAGTCTTACCCGATGGTTGCATGGATTTAATATTTAACCTGGAAGATGATGTCAACAGAGTATTGTCGGATGATACGATTTTGACGCAGCCCCGTGCATTCATTTTGGGACAGATTACCAAACCCATGTGGATAGAGCCAACCGGTAGGGTGGAGACGTTTGCTGTACGATTTTATCCAGGTAGTTTCTCGTACTTCACCTCCATACCTATGGCTGAGCTGGCTGACCAGGATACCAAATTGGAAAAGGTATTCGATCCATCGAAAGTAGAGAGTCTTTCATCAGCCATCATAAATGAATCCGATACACAAGCGCGCATTCGTATTCTGGAGAGTTTTTTATTGTCTGTCTTAAAAGATTCGGTCGATAGCACTGACCTGGTAAAATCGACCGTCGACAAGATTATAAATGCCGGTGGTTCGATCGGAATTAAAGAAATGATGGAGAGCTATGAGAGGAGCCGACGTCAGCTCGAAAGAAGATACTCGAAGGATGTGGGATTATCACCCAAGCAACTCTGTCGCATCATCCGGCTTCAGGAAGCACTTAGAGCGATGCTGGATAGAAATAAGAATCTAACAGATGTGGGTTACGACAGTCACTACTACGATCAGGCACATTTTATCAAGGATTTCAAAGATTTCACCGGAGTTAGTCCCAGGGAGTTTTACAATGATGACGACTTTACTTTGTCATCCTTGTTATACGGCAGGGACTGACATGTCGCATTTTTACAATTAATAGATATGAAACTACTTTTTCTTTGAAGTGAAGGTCGATTTTGACCTAAACTAACTAAAAGTAGTCATGAGTAGTTATATCGCTATTTTTGAAATACCTGCCCTGGATATTACTCGGGCGGCAAAATTCTATAGTTCGATTTTCGACATTCAAATCCAGGAGATGGAGATTCCGGGTATGACAATGGCCCTGTTTCCATTTGAAGGACAAAGTACCGTTGGTATCATCATCTCCGGGGAAGGTAATGTGCCCTCTGAAGGTGGTGTTACAATCTATTTCAATGCTGGTGATGACCTGCAAATCGTGTTAAATAAAGTGGAGGATAATGGTGGCGAAATACTAATGCCAAAAACGCCCCATGCTGATGAAAGTGGCTTCTTTGCTTTGTTAAAAGACACAGAAGGTAATCGGATTGGATTACATTCGACTGGATAGTGGTGATCGTCGTCTGGGGTCATCTAATTGGGATTGATTGTTGCTGATCCTATGGCACTACTTGCGGTGTATCAACTTGAAGCCTAATCCATAGGTTGCAGGTCGTTCTTAGTCAGTATTTGATTTCTTTGTCGTAATAGCTATATCTTTCATGGATTCAGATGTAGGAATAGAAACTTACTTATGCAATCTACCTATAGACAGATTAAGCCTCTGGCTGATGAATTGAAGTCTTTAATAAAGCTATATTATGTTCATCAATCCAGTAGTCAGAATACAGTTGAGAAAATTACGTACTACCCTAATTTTGTAGTCACCCTAAATGTTTATCGAAATTGTAGTCTTTCCTGGGATGACTTTAGCAGAACACATACCTGGCAACACAAAACTGATCTTTTAAAGATATTAGTTGGGAGATTTGATAGATCCAGAGAAATTATACTAAAAGGCCCTTACGACAAACTTACTATTGTGTTTAATCCTTTGGGTTTTAATCATTTTATAGACCTTCCTCTAATTAATCTTGTGAAGACTCATTTTTCTTTTTTTAACTATTTTGGAAAGTCATTTGATGAAATGCTTCATCGGGTTTTTGAAACGGAAGAGATGGCAGAAAAGCGCGATTTGATGGATCGGTATTTTTTGGACAGGCTGCTGGATTTTTCTGAACCCCGTCTTTACCATGCAGTAGATCAAATCATGCAGGATAGTGAGATCACGATTCAAAATATTGCTGACGAACTGAAGATATCAAGAAAGACTTTACTTCGGCTCTTTAAGAAACATCTGGCTCAATCGCCGACAGACTTTAAACAGGCGGTAAGATTTAGAAAGGCACTGAACATTTATCAGAACAGGACTGGAACTTCAAACCTGTCTTATTTGGCTTATGAAGCGCAATTCTATGATCAGTCAGATCTCAATAATCACTTTAAAGCGAAAACGGGTTTGTCGCCCCGTCAGCTCTTCTCTACACTACATACCATAGAAAAGGGATTATACTGGAAGGTAGACTATGTCCCTAAAGTCCAATAATTTACCGGACATCCTACATACCTTGCTTTAAAATCAAAACAAGAGTCACTATGCGTGTAAGCTTTTTGCAAGCTATTGCGAGTATTTGTGTTCTATGTTGGGCATTGTGTTTGGGAAAGTCTTCATTAGGTGAAGATGGTGGTATCTATCATCCCACCGTTCTACCTGATGATACTACCCAATTGTGGGTTTCGAGTGGTGAGTTGTCAAGCGATACCGTATTAATAGTAGGAGAAGGGGGTCCTAAGTTCTTTCTTGATTTTGAGGCTTCAGGCAGAGTCTATTGGGAGTACCTCCCGGGACATAGTAAATACCTTTTTGCCGTGGTTCATCAGTCTAGTACGCTTAATCGAAGTATTTTGGGTGCAGCTGACTTCACTGAGGAGGATGCTATACAAGAGGTGAATATCACCTCCGAGATCTTATACCGTACCATCAAATACTTCAAAGAACGGGGGAAATATGTAGTGGTGTTTGGACATTCCTATAGTGCTTTCGTTATTCCTAATGTATTAGCATCCCGACCTTCTCTCGCAGATAAGTACATCATCACCGGTGGTAGGCTGGATGCAGATAGCACACAGACAGCTTACCAGCTCAAAGGTATTAATACCGGATGGACGAATGATGGCAAGACATTAGTACTACCGGATACAACGGAGGCGCCTAATAAACATAGGACAGCAAGGTACTGGCAAATCCGTAAAAACAAGGAACTACTCAAATATGCCATAGGATTACCCAGGTACACGGACCTGCTAAAACATTTGGACTTGTCCAACCTTGTCTATTACTATGCTAAGCACGATGAGAATGTCGGTGCCTTGTCGGATGCTGAGATTTTGTTTCTCATTGATCATAGTGCTACAGTTCATGGTGTTGAAACCAATCACTACGACATTTGGAAACGTGTGGTTGATGCATTTAATGATGGGAATATCAACTTATAGGATCCTGGGTTGCTATTTTGAACTTCAGTAATGACTAGATAAACGGACTGGCACACCTTCAGAAAAAATCTGATCTTAAGGGTATGAAACTCAATATCAAGACAGATTGTGGCAATGCTCCCAAGAAAGAGTTTATCAAAGATCTAACGATTGCATTTGCATCCTACGATTTGGATGAGGTCATGCCTCATCTTTCAAATCAGATCCAATGGACACTAGTTGGTGACGAGACCATCGTAGGAAAAGAACGTTTTCGTTCAGAACTGGAGAAAATGCGTGGTAACAAAGCGGTAGAGCTCAGCATTCATCAGATTATCACACATGGAAGGGAAGCGTCGATACAGGGCGAAATGGTAATGCAAAACAAGAATGTCTTTTCCTTCGCAGATTTTTATGAATTTACCAGTGCCTCGGGTAAAATGGTAAAGGCAATTACCTCCTATGTCATAAAGAAATCCTGAAAGGACTGAATGTCAATACCAGATTATGCAAGATAGAATTACACGCATCAGAAATGCCAGGCACTATTTGTTGCGATTAATAGATGGACTATCCTCCGAAAAGTTGAATAAAATTCCTGAGGGATTCAATAATAACATCATTTGGAATATTGGCCATTTAATCTCGGCACAGCAAAGTATCTGTTATATACGTGCGAAGCTTCAGCCAACCGTAGATAGTGACATATTAAAGGCTTTTCAACCCTCCTCTAAACCACAGAAAGTGTTCTCGGGTACCGAAATTAATATTTTGAAGACTTTGTTCATAAAGTCTATAGACGACTTCGAGCAAGACTTTTCCAATCAATTATTTGATCAGTACCAACCCTGGGTTGCACAGCCGTACGGAATGAATGTAGACAATATCGTCGATGCCATGGATTTCCTGATGTACCATGAGGGTCTGCATGCGGGTTATGTCATGGCCATGAAACGGTTGCTCTGAATAGTCTTGGTCCAAAATGTAACATGAAAAACATCTACTTATAGGATTATCGATGTACTACAATCAATCCGAATATCAGGTAAAGTTTGAATGGGGTTTAGAGGGTTTACGGGAGTTACTTCCGGTATCCGATATTATTGTGATCGTGGATGTGTTATCATTTTCCACTTGTGTAGATATTGCAACATCCAGGGGAGCTATCATCTTTCCTTATCAATGGAAGGACAACACAGCAGGGGATTATGCACGACAAAAGGGAGCCAATCTTGCAGCCAGGCGTTCAGAGAAAGGTAAGTACAGCCTGTCTCCTCAATCTTTGCTTACTATTCCTTCCAATGAGAAAATAGTACTTCCTTCCCCCAATGGCTCCAGCCTAAGTATGGCTACGGACGGAGTTGCAACAGTCTGTGGATGTATTAGAAATGCGCAAGCAGTGGCAAAATACTGCCAGGACCAGGCAGAAAGAATAACGGTCATTGCCGCAGGAGAGAGATGGAGTCCCTCCGGTCGTCTAAGGGTGGCTACTGAGGACTTGCTGGGATCGGGGGCTATCATGAGTCATCTGGAATCAACATTTTCTCCAGAAGCCATTTATGCCCGGGAAGCATTTCTTCAGCGTCCAATAGATTTATATTCTACAATCGCTCACTGTTCCTCAGGTAAGGAACTGCTGGGTCGGGGATTTTATCAGGATGTCATCCTGGCTGCAGAATACAACGTGAGTGAAAGTGTACCCCTACTTGTGGAAGAAACGTATCAGGACATTAACATTAGGGATAAGAACATTAGCAATCGAGTAAAATGACAGAGTTGACCAACTAGGAAGTGAATGGAAATAGTGAATATGTGAGAAAGTGCTTTTTAGGATCAAAATGAAATTTTAGAGATATTTCTCGAGGTATGATGAAAGATGAATTACAAGAATGGTGAGACAGGAAGATATATTGCAACTTGCCAGAATCGAGATTTTCGTTATCGTGCTATTTGTGGTTATGAAAATGACACGTCCCTATGTCCTCGAAAACACTGAGAGCCTCGGGTTGCACATACTTTTTCTATCCTTTCCAAATCTTGCTGAGGGCATCATTGGCGTACTGACTTCAACTATTTTACTCCTGGCCATCAGAAGGAGTTTGAAGCTAGAATTTCTAAGTGATAGCGGTATATATCTTGTTGCCGTGGTTTTTTCGGCAATGTACGTCCTATTGCAAGAATTTAAGATCCATAATCTGGGAGGAAATAATGTGTATGACGTTAATGATGTCATGTTTTCCGTTATTGGCCTTTCTATTGGTTTTGGCATTATCTGGATACTTAGACCAACCATCAAAGAAGAAGTTTCACATGATTCAGCGAGCTGAATTAATCGATAAGATATTTTCCTCCCGCGACGAGTCAGGTTTATGGAAAATGATACCATCTGGTCATAAGTACTACCCTGATTATCTACATTATGTCCCTAATTATAAAGCCTCACTATGGACGTTGATCTTACTGGCTGATCTGAAATGCGATCCTCTGGATGAAAGAATTCGTAAGCCATTGCAATCGGTTAAAGATCATCTGTTTGATGAGGAGCACGGTATCTACTCACTGAAAGAAGATCATTTCCCGATTCCCTGTCTTAATGGAAATCTACTATATCTCGACGCATATTTTAATGCAGCCCGTGATTTTAGAAATGAAGGATTGCTGGATTTTTTCTCAAGAAACCAGCGATTTGATGATGGTGAATATATTGAGCCTAAGAACAAGTTTTGCTCAAATACCAGTTGCTACGGAAAGCATACATGTTACTGGGGTGTGGTAAAACTTCTTAAGGGAATATCGTTCGTGCCCAGGGAGCTGCTTAATGATGACTGGGTTGCATTGAGGAACCGTTGTGTGGATTTTGTGCTGAAACATAAAATCTGCTATAGCTCACACCATCCAGATAAAATCATGATTAGCAAACTGGACTTACTGACCTTTCCCAATTTTTACAAAGGTGATTTCCTGGAAATACTTTGGATTTTGAAGCGGGAGGGCGTTGTTTCATCTAGTTTAGTGCCAGCACTAAAAATGCTTAAGTCCAAACAGCAGAATGATGGCACATGGAATCTGGAAAGGAAAATGCATAACATGGTAGTGTCTGTCGGCACAGTTGAAAGGTATAATCCCTTTGTCTCAGAGCGTGCTCAAGAGGTACTTACTTACTATCAGGATAAACTAACTTTAGAAGAAAGAATGATAGCTGATGACTAAAATAGATCTCAAGGAAGATTGGAATAAAATATATGATCACTTTAACCAAGCTTTTCGATCCAACTTTCATGTATCTATAGCATCGGTGACCGAAGATGGAATTCCTTCAGTGACTCCCATCGGTACTCTTTTTCTAAATCGGGATCAAACGGGTTTTTATTTCGAAAAATTTCCTAAAAGGCTTAGAGAATCAGCCCGTGGAAATGGTAACGTCTGTGTTTTAGGTGTAAATAGTAGCACTGTTTTGTGGTTGAAGGCCCTCATTAGTATGAATTTTGAAAGGTGTCCTGCCTTGAAATTATATGGGGAATTAGGCGACCTTCGAAAGGCTACAGAAAGGGAGCAAAAACGTTTGCATCGTAGAATGAGGCTCACTCGATGGACCAGGGGGCACAATTACCTCTGGGGAGATATGGATACGGTAAGGGAAATTACTTTCACAAGTGTAGAATGTATTAATTTGGGGAAGATGACCAGGTAATGGGATTCTCAATTAATTTGACAAGCTATTAAAATGCTTCTACACACCGGACACCGTATAAACATGATACATATAAATTTTTTGATATCTCCTGGCATCTGGAGTCCGATATCGATTAAGACGGAGAAGAAGTTTATTAAAAACTCCCGGAAATCGGTAACCTGAAATAGGTGCTTTTTACGGATCTAATAAAACAGTGAGTTTGGGCGTTTGTATTTTATAGTTCAAAATCACTTTATCTCCATACCATGTCCATTTACCAAGCTTTCTTATTGTTAGTGTTTATTCTATTGTTAGAGCCAGCATGTAGTTCTGATCCCGAGACACCTATAGAAACGACAATCATCACAGGTAGAATTTCCAATTATAAGGATGTATCAAACACAAAAATCGTTAAGCTTTCTTCCCAGGAGACGGGTCACTATTTCGACAAGGAGGCTAACATTGGACCGAACGGATCGTTTAGATTCGAGCTCTCTCTGGAATCAAGTAAGCAATTTACATTAATGCCCTTTCACAATACTTACGTTTTTTTACAACCGGGAGACAGTGTGCACATTGAGTTAGATCCAAATAGACCGAGGCAGTCCACATTTAGTGGAAGTTCCAGGTTGGAGAATGAGGCTTTAAATGTATTCTATTCTGAAGGCTATTATGCCAGCTATCGAGTGCCGAAGAATATTTTGACAAATTATTCGCCGGATGCTTTTTTAGATTATAGTGATAGTCTGATGCGATTTGGAATGGAGAATCTGTCGAGATACATGGCGGACGTTGATCCAGGACCACAAATCACTAAGTCTTTGGATGCTCTTGTCCGAAATGATCACTATATCCGACTATTCGACTATGGCCTTTCCAGTTGTAGCGTGCTAAATCAACCTAAGGATATAGAACTGAAAATTCAAGATGACTTCCAATACTACCAACAGTTAATTAAATCAGTAAACAATGAGGGAGATCGACTGGTCCACCATTCCAGTATTAGTAGTGTTCTTGATCGGTATTTAAGGTATCTGATTCAATACCATATTCAAGACGAATCTTTTAATTTCAACGATCAGCCTTACCAAAAAAGATTACTGAGTGAAATTATCGAAAATGTGAATAACGACCACCTTAAAGAGCAAATGCTCTTCAGGTATTATTCTTATCTGACTTTTCAGCATCAATTTGATTTTATAGATGAGCACGAAGATGTGTGGGAGAAAAATATCGTTTCAAAATTACTATGGTCAAAACTGAGAAGGGAATACGATGAGAGGAAGGTTCAAAGTTTATCCGCAGCACCTCTGGAAGAATATAGTGTCAGGAATTTATTTATGAATCCTGATCTCAAAGGTAAGATTGACGAGTATCAGGGAAACGTCATCTATCTCGATTTTTGGGCCATTTGGTGTGTTCCTTGTCGGAATGATATGTTACAATCTAAGGAGGAGCTGAACAAATTGCTGGCGCAGGGTCATGTTAAAATCATTTATGTAGCGCCGGATGAGGAACGAGAAAATGCACAAGCCTTCATGAGTAGTAATAGAATCCCTGGTGATCATTTATACATTTCTCCAGAGCACTTCAGAAAAATCCTCTTTTCTTATGGCAATAGTGCCTTACCCTTCCAAATATTCCTTAATAGGGAAGGCGAAGTGGTAGCAAAGGGTAATCATTATTCAGCGATATCACCAGTATCACAAAACTTATTTGCCAAGCTTTAAATGGAAACTACTTCCACTTATAGGCAAAATACATGCAGGGTTCATCGGAAGTGTTACTGACGCCATGCATCTGTTGAGATTCCATAAAATAGAAATCACCTGCCTGGGCATGGTACTCTTTTCCATCGATGGAGATTTTCGTGTTGCCAGAAATCATCATGATGATTTCTGTCTCGTCGTGCTGGTGGGGATCATGGCTGGGACCTTTGGCATTTAACCGTGTGACATGCATTTCAAATCGATCGCACATAGCCGTCGGCCGATCGAAATATGCAATGCTTCCACCTTTGGCGGTTCGCTTGAATGTCAGGGAGTCCTGATGGAGTGTGAGTGTGCCACCTCCTTCTTTTCCTCTTTGGATATTCATTGGCTTTCTAGCCCGATATCGCATCACATAGTAGGTCAGATTATCATCTCCAATATTTTGCAGGGAGTGCATCTGCTGGGGCATCAGTAGCAATACGCCCCCTTTTCCCAGGATGGTACTTTCACCTTCGACAGTGACCTGCATAGTGCCTTCTTTTACGATTATACATTCTTCAATATCGTCGTTTGCATGAGCAGTACTCGGTTCAGCTCCCGGGTATTGTGTAGTAGCGTGCATTTCTAAATATTCGAAATGTGCCGAGGTGCCTTCCATAATAGCTCTGGATTCACGATCAGTACCCTTTTTGACAGGTAAGTCATTCCACTTATATACACCTGATGTGACGGGCGATAGTTGAGAAAAGGCCGAAAATGAGAGAACAAGACAAGAGGATATTAATAGTGAACGCATTATTTGTTTTTTTACTATTTGTCAAAG
>JAUILM010000588.1 GCA_030432855.1 Bacteroidia bacterium | reverse complement strand
TCATGTAGATGCAGTGAAAAAGACAGTAATAATTGTGTCAGCATTACTCGTAGGCATTTGTGTAGCTTTTTCTGGCGTCATTGGATTTGTTGCGCTGGTAGTGCCACATCTTGTCAGACTCTTGATAGGAACTTCACATAAATCACTATTTATTTTTTCCATGATTTTGGGTGGGGGATTGCTTGCAATGGCGGATACTTTTTCACGTACCATCGTTGCACCTGAAGAATTACCCATCGGTATTCTGACTGCCATACTAGGCGCTCCTTTCTTCCTGTACCTACTCGTGAAAAGAAGTAACTCAAATTTGCTATGATATGATTAAGATTGATGACGTCGGAGTTACTAAGAACGGGTACTCAATTTTGCGTAGCATATCGGCAGAGTTTAAAAGTGGCGAAGTAGTCGCAATAATGGGCTCGAATGGAGCGGGAAAATCTACGTTACTAAAAGTACTGGCAGGTGTGAGTAGAAATTTTTCAGGTGCCACTCAGATCAATGGCAGATCCATACGATATTATAGTCCGGAGGAGTTGGCACGGGTACGAGGTGTACTGAGTCAGCAGATTGCACTGGAGTTTCCCATGAAAGTTATTGAGGTGGTATTGTTGGGTCGATTTCCTTATCGAAATGTCATTTCAAGGGAAGGTAACTTGAAGATTGTCAGAGATTGTCTGGATCAGGTAGGGATGTCTTCCTTTTCTGATCGAAGTATCACTACGCTTTCAGGAGGTGAAAAACAAAGAGTGCACCTTGCGAGAGTCCTCGCCCAATTGAGGGATAATTCGGACGAATGTAAGTTTCTCTTATTAGACGAACCCCTGGCAAGTCTGGATATCGGCCAACAATATAAACTCCTGAAACAGTTACGTCTACTGGTGAAGAGAAGAAATGTAGGCGTCGTGATAATTGTCCATGATTTAAACCTTGCCAGGTTATTCTGTGATAAAATACTCTTACTTCATAAAGGGGATATGGTTGCACAAGGTCCTCCCGAAGAAGTCCTCTCAATTGATAACATTCAAAATTGTTTTGATGTGCATGATATGGAATTCCTGCACTTTAATGATCCATCCTCTATTCTATAACAAGATTTAAAATATGATAAATGTGCATCAGTAAACATAAAGGAAATTATCACGAACCACAGGTGTTGTTTCATGACAAAAATGGATTTGTAGTACGGTGTCAGGAGTGCCTTCTGTATCAAGTGACATTTGGAAATGTGGCAATTGATATGTATCAGGAAGACTTCTCTCAGATAGCAAATTTTATTGATCAAAAAGTTAAGTTATATAATGACTGCCTACCCAAAGATCAAAAAACCATATTTATAAAATTGCCAGCGGATGGAATTAAAATGGTTTTCTCATATAAGGAGTTGTGTTCCTTCAATGATATGTTACAGACCACCAAATTGCTTCTGCTGGCAGAAGAACATTCCAATTAATTCAGATAAAAATTTGTCAAATTATGGTAGAAAATAAATTTGAGCTAAAAGAAGAACTGCTTAGTCGCTATCAGGTGCTAAGGGAAAATGAACCCAAAATTAGAATTCGGGCCGCCGCACAAAAGTTGGACGTAAGTGAATTGGAACTTCTCGAGCTAGACCTGGGGGACTCCGTCATTCGTCTGGATGGAAATTGGCGCTCATTCTTGCGAAGAGCTCATACGTTGGGATATGTCATGGCTTTGACTCGAAATGAGTATGCTGTTCATGAGCGCAAAGGTGTCTATGATAATGTGTCATTTACCAAGGAGGGTAGTATGGGTGTGGCAGTGGGTCCGGATATTGATCTACGTTTTTTTATGTCTCAATGGAAGTACGGATATGCCGTACGACTAGATAGAAAAGACCGTCATATAAATGGATTCCAATTCTTTAACCAATATGGGGAAGCCGTTCATAAAATCTATTTAAACGAACGATCGAATCCCCTGGCTTATAATCAACTGGTAGATAAATTCCGTGTGAAGGATCAGGATAGTTTAACGGAGGTTGAAAAGAAACCAGCGAAGACAAAACCTGAATTTAAAGAAGTGGATGAAGCTGCTTTCCAGGAAGCATGGCTCAATTTGAAAGATACACATGATTTCTTTCCACTGTTACGAAAGTTTGGTGTGGATCGTATGAGAGCACTGGCTATGGCGCCCACGGGTTATGCCTACCAGGTGTCCGATCTCGCCATCAAGCAGGTGTTTGAACAAGCAAGAGACAAATCTCTGGATATAATGGTTTTTATAGGTAGTCCCGGATGTATTCAAATACACACAGGTCAGGTAAAAAAACTGGCTGACTTTGGAAGTTGGTTTAATGTGATGGATCCCGAATTCAATATGCATCTAAATACCGAAGGAATTCGAAGTTGTTGGGTTGTGCGGAAACCGACCGTGGATGGCATAGTGACTTCACTGGAAATATTTGATGGTAACGGTGACTTGATAGTGTATTGCTTTGGAAAGAGGAAACCAGGAAAACCAGAACTGGAGGGGTGGCGCACAATTATTGGAAATATTAATCCTCTTTCCTCTTAATCTGAATCTGATCAATGACATTCATCTTTTAATTAGAACACAAGCGTCTCATTAAGGTATTTCATGCATGACCAATTTCGATATATTGCTTCAATAATACTGTTATTTCCTTCGTGGCTATTCGCACAGACATCGGATAGTATTACCTGGAATGTAGATCTGGAAAATGTGGTGGTGACTGCGGAGTATGCCCCCACCGATGCTAAAAACGCCGTCCATCGAATTCACGCTATCCGTGCCACTGAATTTGAAAAACGAGGAGCAACCAATCTGGAACAACTTCTGCTACAGGAAAGCAATATCCGCGTAAATCAGGATTTGGTGCTGGGAAGCAGTCTCAGCTTGCTGGGAGTGGATGGTCAGGGAGTCAAAATTATGATTGACGGAATTCCTATAGTAGGTAGGCAAGGTGGTAATATTGATTTAAGTCAGGTTAATTTAAATCAGATAGAGCGAGTAGAAATTGTCGAAGGACCGCTGGCGGTAAATTATGGTACGGACGCATTGGGAGGTGTAGTGAATCTCATCACTAAAAAATCACAAATTGACCGTTTTAATCTGGAAGCTTCTGCTCAGGTAGAGTCTGCCGGAGAAGACACGTACAATATCGCAGCGGGATTTAGACCTGTAAATAATTTACTTACACGACTATGGTTGGGTTATGACAGGTTCGAAGGAATTCCCATAGCCGATCAAAGATCAACGTTGTGGAATCCTAAAGAACAGTGGCAATGGGGTGGTTCCGTGGGATATCGATTGGCAAACGATGGCCTCATCAATTATCGATTTCAGCATTTCGATGAAACCGTTGATAATTTAGGTGATATCCGAAGACCCCAGTTTAAGCCCTATTCTTTTGATGACCTTTATTATACCGAGCGAGTAGACCATGCTTTATCATACGATGGCAAATTTGGCAACAAGTTTCACCTGAAAATAGTAGGTGGCTATAATCAGTATGATCGGTTTAAAAATACCTTCCGAAAGAACTTTGATGAAAATGAAACACTATTAGTTGAAGGCGAACAAGACACTTCCCAATTTAAAAGCATCAATATAAGAGCGACCCTGGCCAGCATAGGGGACCATGTCTTTAACTATATGCTGGGTGTAGAGTACCGGAGTGATGAAGCTTTTGGTGAACGAATAGTTGACAAAAGTGAAAATCGTTTGGGTTTTGCCAGTATGCGAGACCTTGGCGTACTTGGAACAGCGCGTCTAAAACCCATGGATCGATTAAATCTGGAATTAGGTTTGCGTGTCGCCGATAATTCTAAATACGAAACTCCGATCATCCCTTCCTTGCATCTGAAATATCAATTGAGCGACGATTTAGCAATAAGAGGATCTTACGCTTATGGATTTAGAAGTCCAGATTTGAAGGAGCTCTTCTTCAATTTTATCGATATAAATCACTTTATCGTAGGAAATACAAACTTGCTTGCTGAGCAGTCCCGCAATTTTCAATTGGGTGCTGCTTATAGTAAATCTTCTGATTCCGGATTTTCCTGGAATGCAGAGGTCAACGCCTTCTATAATACTATTGAGGATAAGATCGAATTATACGAATTTGTGGAAGGACCCAATGGGGAAGTACTGCCAGCTATTGACACCAGCACTTTTAAGTTTGCATACTTCAATCAGGATCTCTTTAAATCAAAAGGTGTAAAACTAGCTGCTGGAATACAAAAGAATAATTTTAGTGCCGGTATCAGTCTGACACATCTGGGTAACTACAACGCCGTGTATGAGAT
>JAUILM010000587.1 GCA_030432855.1 Bacteroidia bacterium | reverse complement strand
CACCTGATTATGTTGTGTGCCTGCATTTATTTGTGTCACTGAGGCCTTGGTTTTCTGCAAGAAGGGAGATATCCTGTCAAATTCGTATGATCTTATTTTCTGAATATCGGATGCTGCAAGATAGATTGGGTTCTGTGTGTTCTCATGCGCTGCATGTCCCGGTATACCCTCAGCAGTGCCATCGATGACCATAAGGCCTTTCTCTGCTACGGCTACCCGCAGTGATGTGGGTTCACCCACGATGGCCAGATCAATATCAGGCAACAGTTCGACGAGATGTGCGATGCCGTTAGAGCCTGAGATTTCTTCCTCAGCCACGGCTGCCAGGATTACGTTGAAGGGTAATTCTACTTTGGATCTTTGCAGTGTGACAAATGTAGCTATCAGGGCGACCAGTGGACCTCCGGCATCATTAGACCCCAGACCATAAAGCTTTCCATCCCTTTGTACAGGAACAAAAGGATCAAGAGTATAACCTGCATTGGGCTTTACCGTATCATGATGAGAGCATAGCAATACCGTTGGTTTAGAGGGATCCCAGGGCTTAGATCTAGCCAGGACATTATGCTTAATTAGCTCACATTCGATCGACTGATTCTTTAGGAAATTGACCAGTACCTGCGCCGTTCCTTCTTCTTCTCGGGAGAATGAAGGTGTTGCTATAAGACTCTTGAGCAGGGATAGTGCAGATGCCTGGATGTCACTCATTTCAGTGTGATTTTAGTACCAGCGCTCTTCGGGATCCCCAGGAGGCCCTCTACGTTGCAAATATGAACCGTCCGTACACCTGACTCCAAAGCGGATATGCAATTGTGTAGTTTGGGTTTCATACCATCATGTATCTTTTCATCGGCAAGCATCTTCAGATAACTTCCTTTAGTCAGGTGCTTTACAACCGATGATTCATCATTAACATCTTCGAGTACGCCTACTTTTTCAAATCCAAACCAAAGATTTACATTATAGAAAGGAGCAAGTGCACGGGAAATTTCGGAAGCAATAGTATCTGCATTGGTATTTAATAACTGACCTTTCCCGTCATGTGTAATAGCACAGCAAACCGGTGTGATATCATGATCGATAAGCATCGAAAAGGATTTATGATTGATGTGCACCACATCTCCCACATAGCCAAAGTCAATAGTAGGATGTACGCGTTTTACCGCTCGAATGCAATCCATGTCCGCTCCTGACAGGCCGCAGGCGTTGTTGCCATAGCGTTGCAGTGTGGAAACAATTTGCTTGTTTAGAGATCCTGCATAGTTCATCACCGCGAGCTCCAGGGTAGGGCCATCAGTGATCCGCCGACCATCTACCATATTAACCTGTAAGTCAAGTTTGCGGAGCCACTCATTCACCTTTCGACCGCCACCATGTACGAGTATAAAAGGTTCAGCAAGTCTGGAAATGCCTTTCAGCAGATGATCTAACTGAAGCGGATCATTAATGACCGCTCCACCTACTTTTATCACATGCAGATTCTTCATGCCCGTAAAGATAGGAGCCTTGCGCGTAATATTAGTTCAGGCGCTTTGGAACTTTATTTTTCAATCAGAGATTTGGTCACCTCATTCAGATAGGATACTTTTTCTGCGAATGAGGTCTTTAGCTGATCTCTGATTTTCTTCAGATTTGGCAGTAGTTCTTCAGTTTCTTCGGGGAGATTGGATTCAAGCCATTGTCTGAATCTCTTTGCGAAGGTGGGCGATTTTCCATTCGTACTAATGGCCACTTTTAGATCACCACGGGTCACGATCGAGCCCATGTAGAAGTCACAGAGATCGGGAGTATCTGCTACATTGATGATCTTACCATGCGCTTTAGCAGCATCATACACCTCTTTGTTGAGCGAGGCGATGTTGGTAGCAGCGATGATTAAATCAAATTGTTTTACGACTGAAGGGTCGAATCGTGTCTTGATAAGGCTGATATGGTATTCGGTATTTTGGAAGAGGTCCATGATCTCCGGAGCAATGTCAGGAGCCATTACTGTGATCTGAGCATCTGGACTACTCTTGAGCAGGAAGTGCAGTTTTTCCTTGCCTACTTCACCTGCTCCCACGATGAGCAGTCTGAGTCGGTTCATTTTCATGAACACCGGATAAAGTGTATTAGTATGTGACATTACCTGTTCCTATGCAATAGCGGACTTTACCTTTTCGATAAAAGCCGGATGCAAAGTTACAGTGTATCCCACTACGATCAAAGCAGGTGTACCCATCTTTGCCTCAGCAACTTTCGATTCGATATCGTCCATCGTACCTACCACCACTTTCTCATCTGGAAGAGTACCGTTTTGGATCACCATCACAGGCATTTTGGATTTCTTCAGATTTTTGAAAATCCTGGTGATGTCAGGAAGTTTACGCATGCCCATGAGGATCACCAGGGTAGCTGTTGAACGTGCCGCCAGAGATATATCTTCCGAAAGTTTTCCCGACTTGGTAGTGGCTGTGAGAACCCAAAAACTTTCAGATACATTTCGGCACGTGACAGGAATATTTTGGGAGGCAGGTACAGCGATTGCACTTGAAATACCGGGGATGACTTCTACGTCAATATCAAAAGCCCTGGCGTACTCCAGCTCCTCATACCCCCTGCCAAATACAAAGGGGTCTCCACCTTTCAACCGGACGACATGACCATATTCATAGGCATACCGTACAAGTAAGAGCTGGATCTCATCCTGCTTGAAAGAATGCTTGCCAGCTCGTTTCCCGACGCATACCAATTTAGCATTAGGAGACGCATGCTTTAACATGTCAGGATTTACCAACGCATCATAGAGAATGGCGTCTGCATTTTCGATAGCACGTAAACCTTTGACAGTCAGCAATTCCGGGTCACCCGGACCCGCGCCTACCAACGTAATTTTTCTTTTCATAAAGCGCTAACTATGCCTTATAATAACTATCGACTACCATTTTTTCGATAGTACCATCACTGAGTTCTTCCTCACGATTAGAGATGATTTCCTGAACAAAAGCCTGTGCTTTACCAACATATTCACGTGCGAATTCCTCTTCCGGTTCATTTTCACGCATTCTAAGCACAAGGTCTGCAAATGTTCCTTCCAGTTCGATAGTGGAGTCTTCAAGAATTGCTTTATCGAAATCCTCAATGATGCCTATGTGCGTATTACATTTTACATCCTTAGACAGTAGATAGCCTTTGGCGGCAATTACCATGGCAGTGTACGCATTGTAAATTCCTTCTACCCAGATGCCAGCTTGCATCCGTTCTTTCGACTGATTGATTTTCTCAATGGCATCTCCCAGGATGGCACCTACCATATCATAGGATACACCAGCACATTCACCCACTCCGATAGATTGAATATATTGTCGATTTTGTCCCCAATCAAAGAACTCATAATCGATCACTTCATCAGTATCTCCCAGGTGCTTCAATACGCCGTAAAAATACCTTCTGTCCTGACGATTAGCATACCGAAGATACGTGTCTCCAGGTAATTTGTTCTGTGCGTAGTCATCGAGGAGTACCCGAAGTGCTTCAGGTATCCTTCTTGTAGGTAATTTAATGACACGTTGAGCTACAAATCCTTCGCCGGTAGCCTCATCGATACCACCTCCTACTACCACCTGCATGGCAGGTATGACCTGTACGCCATGCTTTATTGAACTTCCGTGAAAACCTATGCCAGCTGCCATATGTTGGCCACAGCTGTTCATACATCCACTTATCTTGATATTAATATCGTGAGTGGTCAGCAGATCCTGAAATTCAGCATAGATCAATTGTTTGAGTTCAGTAGCCAGTCCCGTGCTGTTAGTTACACCAAGTGCACAGGTATCAGTACCGGGGCATGCCGTGATGTCACCAATGGACCCAATACCACTTTCGGTAAGTCCCAACTCCTGTAAGGCAGTGTACAGAGAAGCTAGAGATGCTTCGGGTACGAACCTCAATAAGAGATTTTGTCCAACAGTCAATCGAATGTCATCCGCGGCATAAGCTCTGACAATCGGTGTGAGCTTTCTGGCCAACTCAGGCTTCATATCTCCGAGATGGATTTTTAGATATACGCCATAGAATCCTTTTTGCTTTTGCTCGAAGGTGTTAGTCTCCAGCCATTGCTTATAGCTAGACTCGTCCTCTATAGTTACTCCATTTGTTGGTGCTTCAGGTAATGCAGGAATAGTTTCCTCGGGGATATGTCCAAGCGGAACAACGGGAGCACCTGTTCTTTCCTGCTCCACCAATTCCATGAAGGCTTCTACACCTAATTTTTTCACAAGAAATTTCATTCTTGCTTTATGTCGCTTTTCTCGTTCA
>JAUILM010000586.1 GCA_030432855.1 Bacteroidia bacterium | reverse complement strand
TCTACCATATTCACGTTGATGGGCCAGTCATCCGTACGAAAAGCACTGGCAGGTAGACCGTGTTGGTTAAAGAGGTTATGTGTGCCCGTATTGGTAAAGCTGTACCGAACGTCCACTGGCTGAAGCACCAGATCAGAGCTTACCAAAACTTCACTACCCTCAATGGTGGCTTTGGCAGGGAAGAAGATTTGGTCTTCTCCTGCAATTTCAAATCCGGTCAGTGGACCATCTTTGGATAGCAAGCCATCCTCGGCATAGCGAAAGCTGATTCGGATCGCTCCATTTTCCACCTCATGCGAGCTATACATCGGACCCGAATAGATGACATCCTGAATGCCATAGGTTCGAGCCATTGCCCAGTTGGCCAGCCGCTGACCGACATCAATTTTATTCCTGGGATGGATGTCATAGACATTTCCAATATCGTCGACAACCACCATACCTGTATTGGGCACCTTTGACATCGTCATCATTTGAGCCTCTCTTACGAGTGCTCCATTTAAGTTGTCACCGTAGTCAAAGGGTGCAATCTGCACGTAATAAAAAGGCATAGGATAGTCGAAGGCAGTTCTCCAACTATTAATCATAGCCGGGAATAAATCCCGGTATACAAGTGGATTCGCTGTATTTGCTTCTCCCTGGTACCAAATAGCACCAGCTATCCTAAAGTTCTTCACAGGATGGATCATCCCATTGAAGGCGTATGCGGGCGTACGCGGCCACCAATCGGTCGTGGATAGTACGGCATCCCATTGCGAAAACTCGGGATCATTGGCAATGACATCTGCAGGAGTCCAAACTTCTGCGGCAGTACCACCCCAGGCTGCCTCTATGATACCTACCGGAACATTGAGCTCAGTATGTAGCTTTTGACCAAAAACATAGCCCACTGCACTAAATCCCCGCACAGCATTTACATTGCTGACTTGCCATGTGGCATGACAGTCGTCTTGAGGATGCTCAGAGGTAGTGCGCGGAATGTGGAAGAGTCTGATATTGGAATTGTTGGCCTCCGAAAGGATCTGATCAGAATTCTCAAAACCGCTGTTAGCGGACCATTCCATGTTGCTTTGTCCGCTGCATATCCAGACTTCTCCGATTAAGATATCTTCCAGTATAAGTTCATTGGAAGCTTTGAATGTAATGGTATAGGGGCCACCCGCTTCAGGTGTTGGAATGGTAATAACCCACCGTGCATCGCGGGTTGCCTGCGTTTTGTAAGTGTGCCCATCCCAGCTGGGGGTGATTTCAATATGTTCTGACGCATTTGACCATCCCCACAAGCGCACTGTGCTATTGCGCTGTAGGACCATGTGGTCACTTAAAACGGAAGGCAACCGTATGGCGCCTTCCGCAATTGTAGCATATATTCCAAAAAAAAGTAATAGAAATAATATTCGTTTATTCTGCATTGTTATACAACCGTTGTGCTTCCAGGCGAAGCTACGGCATATTGTCCATTTTTATCTGGTTTTGCAGGAGGCATATCGTCCCAACCAAATGTGTCGGGTACCAATTTTACCTGTGAATTCAATGCATCATCCCAGGTCAGCATCTTTCCTGAGTAGGTTGCCATTCGGCCCATTATGGCTGTCATGGTGCTTTTAGCTCCCATTTCAGTGTCCCAGTACTTATATTCTCCTTTGGTGATAGCTTCGAATAATAGGTCGTGCTCCACCTGATAGGGATTTCGATCGTTACTATCATCATGGTGCAGGATTACCTTTCCATTGTGTCCAGTCAGAGTACCAGCACCAAAATCGGCTTTACCTTTCGTACCCATCAAAGTTTCATTCACCTGATTCCAACAATCCTTGATGTGTCGGCATTGGCTATTCATGATACTTCCATCCTCATATACATACTCTACATAATGGTGGTCGAAAATCTGTCCATGATCTTTCCCTTTCCGAACTTCTCGTCCTCCCATACCCTGCGCTTTCACAGGATAGCCCTGTTTTGCCCAGTTCATCACATCCATATTGTGGATGTGTTGTTCCACGATATGATCTCCACATAGCCATGTAAAGTAGTACCAATTGCGCATTTGGTATTCCATCTCTGTTTGAGAAGCTTCTCTGGGACGGGTCCAGACCCCGGCACTGTTCCAGTAGACCTGACCGGAAGTGATATCTCCAATCTTTCCCTTATGGATCATGTCCATCAAGGTCGTGTACTTCTTCTGATAGTGTCGCTGAAGTCCTACGATCACGTTCAACTTCTTTCGCTTGGCTTCCTCAGCAGTCTCCAGCACGCTTCGAATACCCGCAGCATCGGTAGCTACTGGTTTTTCCATGAATACATGCTTGTTTTGTTTGATGGCTTCTTTGAAGTGCATCGGCCGAAATGCAGGAGGTGTCGTCAAAATGATGACATCGCACAATTCAATGGCTTTTTTATAACCATCGAAACCTACAAACTGACGCTCAGCAGGTACATCTACTTTGCTGGCGTCTGTGGCCTTCTTGATGTTTTCAAGGCTGCTCTCAAGACGATCTTTGAAAGCATCAGCCATGGCCACCAATTTCACGTTTGATTTGGTATTCAGGGCCTGTGTAGCGGCTCCTGAGCCTCGTCCACCACATCCTACCACTGCCACCTTAATCTCATCAGCCACACTGTTGTGAAAACCATACCCCCGACTTACCAGGGGAGCCGTCATCAATCCTCCCGTTGCTATAGTTGATTTCTTTACGAAATCTCTTCGATCTTTCGACATCTTATTTTTCATAATGGTTCTATTTTAAAATTTTCTGGAATATCCGCATGAATGTACAAAATTATCCACCAAGAACTGTAGCCCAGAATGCTGCTTGTTCTTCTGCAGATGGCTGATCCACAGGTTGAATAATACGGAATCCAACAAAAGGAGAATCTGTGTTCCACCAGAAACTTTTCGGAATCTGAGGGTCTCTTTTCTTCCAATCCAGTGTGGATTCGATTCGGTTGGCACTTCGTAGATCATCGGCCTCACTTCTGAATGAACCACCACGAACACTACGGGGATGTAAGGCACTCGGCTTTATCCATGGATCTTGCTCCTTGTCCTCAAACGTCGCATAGGCATCAGCCTGATACTGATCCAATGTCCATTCGGCTACATTACCGAGGATATCGTAGAGCCCCCAGGGATTGGGTGCCAACTCACCTGTTTTGTGAAATTTTCCGTCGGCATTCTTCTCATACCAAGCATACTTTGCAAGATCCTTTTTCTTTTTACCAAAGAAATACTTTGCATCGGATCCCGCTTTGCAAGCATGTTCCCATTCGGCTTCGGTAGGTAGGCGAAAAAATGTACCTGTCTTCTCAGATAACCATTTACAAAACTGTAGAGCTGAAAACTGAGTCATTCCGGCTGCTGGAAAGCCTTCTTTTCCCATGCCAAAGACAGGGTCTTCGTAAGGGGCACTGGGACGGGTGATTCCATCCACCCGGGGATTACCATCAGCATCCAGATCCATCTCGGGTTCGCGATACACCAGGAATATATCGTGGGTAATTTCAAATGCACTCATATAAAAAGGACTGATCATTACTTCCTTTCGCGGCATTTCATCAGTTTCCTTAGTCTTATCCTGTCCCAGTTTTAAGGTACCGCCCGGAATGCCCACCATTTTAATTACCTGATCAGACTGGGGTATTTTCATGTCATATCCTTCCGGTTTATCCTGGCCTGTTACCATCCCAAAAGACAGGAGGAGAAGGATTACAAAATTTATTTTTTTAATCATCATTATTGTGCTTTTAGTGCAATGTCAAACATCACCTTGATTTCATCTTTACATTTTATTTGACCAAAAAGGGCAGACGGAGGCTCGATCTCGAAGTCTGACAATTTAAGATCCTTGGTCGTAGTCAACTTTGCGCTGGTCAGGTCCAGCTCGCCCTCTACGCTGACTTCCCGGGTTTGCCCGGCCATTGAAAGGTTGCCAGTAGCCACCATAGAGCCTGCATCAATCGAGGTGCTTTCAAATGTAATCTGAGGGTACTCATCGGATTTGAGTGCTTTGTAAATTTTTGCATTCATATCTGCACCGCGTCCGCCATCCATAGAAAGTACCTGCATGGTGAGCATCACCTTCGTTGGATTGCCGGCATCATCCACTTCCATAGTCCCGCTAAAATCACCTACCTGTGCACTCCAGTCCCGTAGATTGGAAGTGCCTTCCACAATGATCTTTGAATTGCTGGTGTCAATCTTATATGTCTGTGCATACGTCGTTGTCAGGAACAGCATACACATGAGTATGCCCATATTCCGAACCATTTGTTTGTAATACTTCATTTGGAAAAACT
>JAUILM010000585.1 GCA_030432855.1 Bacteroidia bacterium | reverse complement strand
TTCCGGAGAATACCATACGAGTAACACTATCGTCGTGCAGGACACTGTTTGCTGATGCTATCAGGGCAGCATCCATTTTGATCGCGATTTTACCCGCAAGGGTTTTTCCTGTAGATGAGCTACTTAAAATTACCGCCCGGGCATTCAATTCTCCAGCTTGGTCGCAGATCAACTGTGTATAGATCTTATCATCCAGATGCGAAAATTCAGGTTTAATCTGCCTGACCGACGTAGCGCCGTACAGACCTAGTTCTGATGCATTTTCAGCTTCCCCAATCACAAGTACATGCAGCTCGGTATTCCATTCTTGAGCCAATCGTACTCCATAGGTTACTGCTTCAAAGGCACTCTTTTTACATTTTCCTCCTAAACTCTCTGCATATACTAGTACTGACATACTTCTAAAATTTAATGGCTATGAATTAGATTACTTTGGCCTCTTCATGCAAGAGTTTCACCAATTTGTCCATTTCCTCTGGATCCACATAGGTACAGGAAGTCCTTTTGGGTGGTAACGCGTATTCAGTGATTGAAGACTTTTCATCTGAAGCTACCTTATCTTCAACAGCAAGGGGCTTCCGCTTTGCCATCATAATACCCCGCATATTGGGTATCCTCTGCTCAGCCAATCCTTTCGCCCCACTGACTACCAGCGGGAGTGACAACTTGATGGTTTCCGTCCCTCCTTCGATATCTCTGGTGACTGTCGCCTCACCCTCACTTATCTCCATATGACTGGCATAGGAGACGAAATGCAAGTCCAACAAGGCTGAAAGCATTGCTCCCATTTGCGATCCGTTATAGTCGATAGTTTCCTTACCTGTCAGAATGATGTCAAAAGATTGCTTGTTGACATATTGTGCAATTTGTGTAGCGACATCACGAGCACTGGCTGGCGTATGATCTATCCGGACGGCTTCATCTGCACCAATGGCAAGCGCCTTTCTGATAATTGTTTCATTTTCAGAAGGTCCTACATGAATGACCGTTACTTTACCCCCATGTGTTTCTTTTACTTCCAGTCCCTTGACCAGTGCATACCATTCATCATAGGGGTTCATGATAAACTGTACACCATTGGTATCAAATTGGGTGTTATCGTCCTGGAATGCGATCTTCGCTGTGGTATCTGGAGTTTTACTTATACAGACAAGTATATTCATTCGAATGGTACTTCATTATTTATAAATCAAAGATAGAAACTCTATCTATTAGCTCGAAATTGTCGAAGGCAAGTATTTGTTCGGCACATTATACGCTAACCTATGGAACGAATAAAATTATTAGAAACTTATCTGTCGGAATCTCCACAAGATCCTTTTCTTCATTTTGCCATTGCCAAGGAGTGGGAGGGTACTGGTGATCTCGAAAAGGCATTGGAGAAGTATGAATACTTGCAAAATACGCATCCGGAATATGTAGGAACCTACTATCATCTTGGAAAACTTTACGAACAATTTGATCGCAATGCGGATGCCATCAAGTGCTATGAAGCCGGTATAAAAATCGCTACTGCAGCAAAGGACAGTCATAGTGCGGGTGAACTAAGAGGGGCCTTGGATGAATTGATCTACTAGAAAGAGTGACTATCCAGGAATTTCAACATTACCTTCAAACACCCGGGTAGCAGGTCCTCCTAGCCAAATATCTTCGAACCCCAGGGGTGTGCGATTAAACCGTACCCGAAGATCGCCTCCTTTCGTACGCACGTCCACCTTACCATTTCTTTGATTATGCTTTATGGCATACGAAATAGCGGCGGCGGTGACACCTGTACCACAACTCAGTGTTTCATCTTCTACACCTCTTTCGTAGGTATTGACTTCGATACCCTGCTCCAGCTCTTCCACGAAGTTTACATTAATACCATGCTCCCGAAAGCGATCAGAGTAACGTATAGCCTTACCAGATTCGACAATATCCAGATCGGACAGATCTTCTACAAAACTTACGTAATGCGGTGATCCGGTATCGAGAATGAAGTAGCGGCTATTGAGTTCGACCGAGTCTACTGGTTGCATAGTGATCTCTACGGATCCATCCTCTTCCATACGGGCATGATGCTTACCGTCGAAGGCCATAAAGGTACCTTCTGTTCCAAATCGTTGTAGGTAGTGCATGCAGGCAACAGCACAGCGAGCACCATTGCCACAGAGCGATCCAACTTTACCATCGGCATTGAAGTAAATCATGGTAAAATCAGCTTCTTCCGAAGGCTCAAGAAGAATCAAACCATCTGCCCCGACTCCAAATCTTCGGCTACAAAGCTGATTGATGATTTTTTCATCTCCAGGGCTAAGCCACTGCTTGTCAAACTGATCAATGATCACAAAATCGTTGCCAGCTCCCTGATATTTTATGAATGGAATTAAGGTCATTCTTTCGAAGTTTCAAATAATTCAATCTTCTCTCCAGTCTCAGCCTCTACCTGACACTTTCTTACTAACATCAAAGCGAATAATAAGATCATCAGTGCCAGACCAAATAGCGAAAACTTCCATCCCCACATGTTCCCTATATATTCATCCTCGTTTTCCTCTGTTGTCGACTTCTTCTCATTGTCCATTGGCTCACAAATTTACTGGAGTTTCACGTAACTTGTTGCATTAACAATAACACACGTGTGTTCTGTGTCGGGATGCTAGCAAATGCCTGTAACTATGGATATAGAATTTTAAATCAAAGTTGACCGTTATTAGTCTCTAAATGGTTAGCTTTTTGTTAACAGGTACTTATTTGCTGCACTAAAACTTCAAATGTAATAACTTAATTTTGTGTAGTACGCCGCTCCAAAGACAGTAATACTAAAATATGAGAAATGTCGCCCTAATGATTTTGGTTGCTTTGATGAGCTCGCTGATGACTGTGGGGATATTCAAGTATTTTGATAAGCCGGAAAAGATCATCATCCGGGAGCCAATACCAAAGACTCAGCCAACCAACAAAGCAGCTAGCAATTATGAGCGTGCAAGTCGATCGACATCCATCCTGGCGACTACTCCCACTGATTTTGTCACAGCAGCTACTGCAGCCACGCCCGCAGTCGTGTACATCCGAACGCTTCACAGAAATAAGGATGGCTTTTGGAAATACAAGTACACTGCGTCTTCCGGAAGTGGCGTCATAATTTCTCCAGACGGATACATCGTCACCAATCATCATGTCATCGATCAGGGATCTGAGATCCATCTGACCCTGGATGATAAAAGAGAATATGAAGCTGATCTGATTGGCAGTGATCCTACCACGGACATAGCGCTTCTTAAGATTAATGCCACCAACTTACCCTTCATAGATTTCGGAGACTCGGATTCAGTTCGAATTGGTGAATGGGTACTGGCCATTGGTAATCCCTTTCGGTTGGAGTCTACCGTGACTGCCGGTATTGTGAGTGCTACCGCCAGAAACATCAGTATCCTCGATAATGAGGCAAGCGTAGAGTCTTTTATTCAGACCGATGCGGTGGTCAATCAGGGGAACAGTGGTGGAGCCCTGGTGAATACGAATGGAGCGTTGATCGGTATCAATGCTGCTATTATTACGCAGTCGGGTAAGTATGAAGGTTATTCATTTGCCATTCCCTCCAATCTCGCACAAAAAGTGATCAGGGACTTGAGAGAATATGGTGAAGTAAGACGGGGACTACTGGGTGTTAGTATTAAGAATATGACATCTGATCTGGCGAAGAAACTCGACCTGAAGGAAGTCAAAGGTGTATACGTAGATTATGTAAATCCCAGTAGTGCGGCGCGAAAGGCTGGGCTGAGAAGTGGGGATGTAATCATTTCGCTGGATGGTGCACCTACCGAAACCTCGCCGAGACTCCAGGAATTGATCGCGCGAAACAGGCCCGGAGATGAAGTAGATGTGGAGTATATCCGGGACGGTGATGTGCAATCAACGGTTGTAATTTTGCAACAGCGAGTGGTCCGTAAACTGGATCCAATGATGGTGGAGTTGGGTTTTGAACTAAAGGACCTCTCAGAATCTGAGGTTGTGAAGTACGGGAAGAGCGGGGCGAAAGTCAACAGCATTTACCGGGACAGCAAGATCATGGAAACGAATATGGATCTTGATTTCATCATTACTTCAGTCAATGGCAAGTCTGTGGAAAATGTGGAGGAAACGTTGCAGGCGATCCATGATGCGGATTCAGAAATTGTGGAACTGGGAGGCTTTTATCCACAATATGAGGGTGATTATCTTTACGCCTTTAGTCTCAAAGATTAGTCATTTTTTCAACAGCACCGGAAATTATACCCGATCGGGTGACATTGCTGCCCTAAAATCATATTTA